>NCKG01000166.1:0-4815 GCA_002279095.1 Cellulomonas sp. 14-74-6 | reverse complement strand
GTGCTGAACGGTGCGAGCGAGCTGCTGCACGCGCTGCTCGGCGACGCGGGCGTGCACGCGCGCTCGGCGGTCGGCGTCGCGGCCCTGCCGCTGGGTGCGCCGGTCGAGGTGGAGCTGGTCGTCGAGGTCGCCTGAACGGCGGCGCTCAGCGCGAGCGCCGCTCGAGGCGGTCGACGTCGAGCAGCACAACCGCACGGCCCTCGCGGCGGACCCACCCGCGCGCGGCGAAGTCGGCCAGCGCCTTGTTCACCGTCTCGCGGGACGCGCCGACCAGCTGGGCCAGCTCCTCCTGCGTCAGGTCGTGCGCCACGCGGATGCCGTCGTCCACCGGTCGGCCGAACCGGCTCGACAGGTCCAGCAGAGCCTTGGCCACGCGGCCCGGTACGTCGGAGAACACCAGGTCCGCCAGCGCCTCGTTGGTGCGGCGCAACCGGCGAGCCAGCGCCTGCAGCAGGTGCTCGGCGACCGCCGGGGTGGACGCCAACCAGGTCTGCAGGTCGTGGTGGCCCATCTCCAGCACCACGGCGTCGGAGATCGCGGTGGCGGTCGCGGTGCGCGTGCCCGGGTCGAACAGCGAGAGCTCGCCGATCATCTCGCCGGGGCCCAGCACGGCGAGCAGGTTCTCGCGGCCGTCGCTGGACCGGGTGCCCAGCTTGATCTTGCCCTCGCGGATCACGTAGAGCCGGTCGCCCGGCTCGCCCTCGTGGAACAGCACGTCCCCACGGCCGACGTCGATGCTCTTCATCGACGCGATCAGCGTGCGCGCGGAGTCCGGCTCGAGGCCCGCGAAGAGCGGGGCGGTCAGCACCACGTCGTCAGCCACGATCAGTCCACCTTCCCGCAGACGCCGAAGGGACGCCGTCAGCGCTCAGTCTGCCCCATGGCGGTCGCGCAGGTCAGTTGCGCGACTCGTGCTCCGGGACGGGTCCCAGCACGGCGTCCGGCTGCCCCGCCAGGTGCCCGATCAGCCGCTCGGTGGCGGCTGCCAGGGCGGCGTCGACACCGTCCTGGTACCGCACCAGCCGGCTGTCCAGCGCCCGGAGGGCGGTGAGCTGGTCGAGGTGGGTGCCGGAGCGGTGGCCGCCGAGCACCGCCTCGAGCTCGTCGGGTCGCGGCACGTCCAGCCCCACGTCGAGCGGCAGCTGGAAGGTCAGCTCCTCGCCCAGCGGCTGCGGACCGACGGCCCGCGCGACGAGGAGGTCGAGGCGGGCGCGGACCAGCCGCCGCCACCAGCCGACCCGGGACCGCTCGGCGCGCAGGGCGCGGTGGTCCAGCCGGAGGGCATGGACGTCGAGCACGTGCTGCGTGGTCACCGCACCTCCGTCCCGTGGTCTGCTGTCTGATTCGGGACGTCGGCCCCCGGACTTGAGAGTGACCACCCGGACGCGTGTCCAGATTCACTCGCGCGGACGTACCGCTGCGGCCCTGTGCAGGGACGGTTCCCCCGGACGGCCGAACGTGCGAGCCGATGCGGGAGCCGGCCGTCGGGCGGCCGTGTCGGACCCGCCGCGTAACCTGCGACGGTGGCCCTGGTTCCCGACGAGTCCACGCTCGCGCGCACCCGCCGAGCACGTCGCATCGACCGCGCGTTGGCGGTTCGCTTCCCCGACGCGCACATCGAGCTGGACTTCCGCACGCCGTTCGAGCTGCTGGTCGCCACCGTCCTGTCGGCGCAGACCACGGACGTGCGCGTCAACCTGACCACCCCGGCGCTGTTCGCACGGTTCCCGGACGCCGCCGCGATGGCGGCCGCGGACCCGACCGAGCTCGAGGAGATCCTGCGGCCCACCGGGTTCTTCCGGGCCAAGACGCGCGCCGTGATCGGCATCGGCCAGGCGCTGGTCGAGCGGTTCGGCGGCGAGGTGCCCGGCCGGATGAAGGATCTGGTGACGCTGCCGGGGGTGGGGCGCAAGACGGCCAACGTCGTGCTCGGCAACGCGTTCGGCGTGCCCGGCCTGCCGGTGGACACCCACGTGCTGCGGCTGTCCGGCCGGCTCGGCCTCACCGCGAGCGACGACCCGGTGCAGGTGGAGCAGGACCTGTGCGCCCTGCTGCCGCGCAAGGACTGGACGATGGCCTCGCACCACCTGATCTTCCACGGCCGGCGGATCTGCTTCGCGCGCAAGCCCGCGTGCGGCGCGTGCCCGGTGTTCGCGCTGTGCCCGTCGGCGGGGATGGGGGAGAACGACCCGGTCAAGGCCGCGGCGATGGTGAAGGGCTGACACCGGGACGCGACGCCGGAGCGCGAGGCCCGGGGCGTCCCGACGGGAACGCGCCGGGGTCGGACGCGGAGCTCGGCGAGCCTCAGGCGAGGGTCTCGGCGAGCCAGTCCAGGAGCAGGGCGGTGAGCCGCTCGGGCGCCTCGTCGGACACGTAGTGACCCACGCCGCGCAGGAGCTCGTAGCGGTAGGGGCGGGCGAGCGCCGCGGCCGTCGACCTGTGCAGGGCGGCAGCTGCCGGGGTGCAGACCCCGTCGCGGTCGCCGTGCACCTGCAGCGTCGGCAGCGGCCGCGCGCGTTCGAACGCGGCGAGGTACCGGCGTCCGTCCAGCCGGGGGCGGGACCGCAGCAGCCACCGGAGCTGCTCCAGCTGGCTGTGCGCGGCGAACGGCACCCGCAGCGCCCGGGTGTAAGCCTCGACCGCCTCCGCGTCGGGACGGCCCCGACCGCCGCCGAGACCCGTGAGCAGGCGGGCTGCGAGGTCACCCTCCGTCAGCGCCCGCTCCGGGACGGACGGCAGCTGCACGTAGGCCAGACGACGGGCCGCCGCGGGGCGCACCGTGGTGGGGCCGATGTCGAGCGGGTGCGGGCAGGACAGCGCCGCGACGGCTCGCACCGCGTCCCCGTGCAGGGCGGCGGTGGCCCAGGCGAGCTGACCGCCGGTGCCGGCGCCGACCAGCACGGCCTGGCCCGCACCGAGGGACCGGATCACCCCGGCGACGTCCGTGGCCAGCGTCGGGGCGTCGTAGCCGTGCGGCGGCTTGTCCGACCCGCCGGTGCCGCGCACGTCCATCGCGGCGACCCGGTACCCGGCCTCGGCGAGCGCCGGCAGCTGGTGCCGCCAGGCCCACCAGTAGGTGAGCACGTCGTGCAGCAGCACCACCAGCGGGGCGTCCCGCTCGTCCGGCCCCGCCAGCGCCACGTGGAACCGCGCGCCGTTGGCCGGCACGAAGCGGTGCTCCCACGGGCCGTCGACGGCGAGCTCGGCGGAGTCGACGGTGCTCATCGGCACGAAACCTACCCGCTGACCGGCCGGCGGCGCCGTCGGTGCACCCGGTCCCGCCACGCCAAGGTGCTGCCGCCCAGCAGGGCCGCCACGGCGGAGGCCGCGAGCACCGCGACCACCACGTGCTCGTCGTGCGGGCTCCCGGAGCCGAACGCGAGGCCGCCCACCAGGAGCGAGACCGTGAAGCCGATCCCGCCCACCAGCCCGACCCCCAGCACGTCGGCCCAGCCCAGCGTCGGTGCGAGGGTGGCGCGCGTGAACCGGGCGACCGCCCAGGTGGCGGCGAGGATGCCCAGCGGCTTGCCCAGCACCAGTCCCGCCGCCACACCGAGTGCGACGGGATCGTGCGACGCGGCACGCAGCACGTCGCCCGAGACGGTCACCCCCGCCGCCGCCAGCGCGAACACCGGCACCGCGACGCCGGCCGAGAGGGGGCGCCAGCGGTGCTCCCACCGCTCCGCGGTCGACGCCGCATCCGGTGCCGCGCCGGCGGGGAGGCTGGTCGGCGCGCTGAGCCCCAGCAGCACCCCCGCGATGGTCGCGTGCACGCCCGACGCGTGCAGCAGGGCCCACGCCGTCAGGGCAAGCGGCAACAGCAGCCAGACCGGGGGGCGCGCTCGGCGGGCCAGCACGGCGAACAGGGCGACGGCGCCGAGGGCACCGAGCAGGGGCAGCACGGACAGCGAACGGGCGTAGAAGACCGCGATGACGACGATCGCCAGCAGGTCGTCCACCACCGCGAGCGTCAGCAGGAAGGCGCGCAGGGAGGCGGGCAGCGAGCGTCCCACCAGGGACAGCACCCCGACCGCGAAGGCGATGTCCGTGGCCGTCGGCACGGCCCAGCCGACCGGGCGGCCGTCCGCAGACGTCAGGTTGACGGCCAGGTAGACGAGCGCGGGCACGGCCATGCCGCCGACGGCGGCCACGGCGGGCACCACCGCGGTCGCGGGTCGGCGCAGCTCGCCGGTCACCAGCTCGCGCTTGAGCTCGAGCCCGACGACGAAGAAGAACACCGCCAGCAGCCCGTCGGTCGCCCACTGCCCGAGCGTCAGGTGCAGGTGCACCGCCGCCGGCCCGACCGCGGTCGCCCACGTCGAGCGGTAGCCGACGGGCCACAGCTGCGCCCAGCCGAGCGCGAGGGCCGTCGCGACGAGCAGCAGCACGGCGCCGGTCCGCTCGTCGCGCAGCGTGTCGAGCAGGTTCCGTTCCCCACCGGGGGTGAGGGCGGCGAAGAGTCGGCGGTGCTCACGTGGTGCGCGGCCGGCACCGACCGGGTGGACGGGCGCGCGCTCAGGTGTCGGGCGCGGGTGCATCTCGCGGCGGGACGGCACGGGGACCTCCGGGGTCGGCAGCAGGACGCCGACCAGGCTTCCCGGCACACCGGCAGCCAGGCTACCGGTCGAGGGCGACTACAGCCCGGCGGTCTCCGTCAGGCCGGAGCGGTCGTCGGCGCCGCGCCGCGCCTCCTTCGGCGGGTCGAACCGGTACCCGACGTTGCGCACCGTGCCGATCAGCTGCTCGTGCTCGGGACCGAGCTTGGCCCGCAGGCGCCGCACGTGGACGTCGACCGTGCGGGTGCCCCCGTAGTAG
>NCKG01000165.1:0-4830 GCA_002279095.1 Cellulomonas sp. 14-74-6 | reverse complement strand
GTGCTGCGTGCGTGGGACCGGCTCGGGTACCCCCGGCGAGCGCTGCGGCTGCAGGAGTGCGCGTGCACGCTCGTGCAGCGGCACGGCGGGCAGGTGCCCGACGACCCGGCCGAGCTCCGCGCGCTCCCCGGCGTCGGCGAGTACACAGCCGCGGCCGTGCTGGCATTCGGGTTCGGCCGCCGGTCCGTGGTGCTGGACACCAACGTGCGCCGCGTGCTGGGCCGGCTGCTCGGGGGCACCGCCCTGCCACCACCGGCTCAGACGGTCGCGGAGCGGCAGCGCGCCGCCGCCGTGGTGCCCGACGACGACGAGACCGCCGCCCGGTGGGCGGTGGCGACGATGGAGCTCGGTGCCCTGGTGTGCACCGCGCGGTCCCCGCGTTGCACGGCGTGCCCGGTGGCCGACCGCTGCGCCTGGCTGCTCGCCGGGCGGCCGGACGACCAGCACGCCCACCGACGCCGCCCCCAGGCGTTCGCCGGCACCGACCGGCAGGTGCGGGGCCGGGTGATGGCGTTGCTCCGGGAGGCGCTCGAGCCGGTGCCCGCGACCGGCGTGGAGGCAGTCTGGCCCGATCGCGTCCAGCTGGCGCGGGCGGTGAACGGCCTGGTGGCGGACGGTCTGGTCGAGGTTCTCGTTCCCGCGTCGGACGACGAGCCGGTGGCCTACCGGCTCCCTTCCTGACACCGGACCGCTAGAGCTCGAGCAGCATCCGGGTGTTGCCCAGGGTGTTCGGCTTCACGCGCGCCAGGTCCAGGAACTCCGCGACGCCGTCGTCGTGCGAGCGCAGCAGCTCGGCGTAGACGGACGGGTCCACCGGCGTCCCCTGGATGACCTGGAAGCCGTGCGAGGCGAAGAAGTCCACCTCGAAGGTCAGGCAGAACACCCGGGCGAGCCCGAGCTCCCGAGCGCGGTTCACGAGCCCACCGAGCAGCGCGTGCCCCACGCCGTGGCGGCGCCGGTCCGGACGGACCGCCAGCGTCCGGATCTCCGCGAGGTCCGACCACATCACGTGCAGGGCACCGCAGCCGACCACCTCGTCGTCTACCGTGGCGACCAGGAACTCCTGGACGGCCTCGTAGTACCCGACCCACTCCTTGGGCAGCAGGATGCGCTGCTCGGCGTAGGGCTCCACCAGGTCGTGGACGGCGTGCACATCGGCGGGCAGGGCTGCCCGGACCACGACCTCTCTCACGCCGGTCACGGTACCTGCCGCCCGTCGCAGGCCCCGACGCACGCTCCCTACGTCCGCGAGCGCGGCCGTCCGAGCCGCGGCACGTCGACGTGCTCGAGCAGACCGGTCGCGGTGATCTCGTCCACCACCAGGTCGGTGACCACCCCGGCGCGCAGGGCGGCGAGCAGCGGGGCGACCTTGTTGTCCCCGGCGACCACGCAGACGCGCCGCGGGATGTGCTTGAGCTCGTCCGGCGAGGGCCCGGTGGCGCGGGCGTTCAGCGGCACGTCCGCCCACGAACCGTCGGCACGCAGGAAGACGGTGCACACGTCGCCCACGACGCCCTCGTCGTGCAGCGCCTGCACGTCGTCGTCGTCCAGGTAGCCCGCCGAGTAGACGTGGCTGGGCACGGCACCGGCCACCGCACCCACGCTGAACAGGGCGATGTCCACGCGCGCCTGCATGTCCAGCACCCGCCGGACGGAGCGCTCGCGCCACATCGCCGCCCTGGTGTCCGGGTAGTCGAAGAAGGCCGGCACCGAGAAGTGGTGCACGCCGGCGCCGAACGCCGTGCCGAACGACGAGATCAGGTCGGACGCGTACTCGATCCCGCTGGTGCGCATGTTGGCGGCACCGTTCAGCTGCACCACGGCCGAGCCTCGGGTGGCCTTCGGGGTGAGGTAGCGGGAGACGGCCGCCAGCGTGGTGCCCCAGGCGACCCCGAGCACCATGTCGGAGTCGAACCACGAGGTCAGCAGCTTGGCCGCGGTCATCGCCACCTGGTCCAGCCGTTCGACCGTCCCGGCGGAGTCCGGCACCGCGACCACGTACGCGTCGACGCCGAACGCCGCGGTGAGCGAACGGCCGATGCCGGGTGCACGCGTGCTCGCGGGGCGCAGCGTGATCTCGACGAGCCCGGACTGCCGCGCGCGCTTGATCAGCCGGGACACCGTGGACCGCGAGGTCCCCAGGTGGCGGGCGATGACCTCCATCTTCATGTCCTGCAGGTAGTACATCGACGCCGCCCGGAGCACGTCCTGCTCCCGCTCCACGTACACAGGTGCCTCCTCGCCCCTGCCTGCACATTTGTGCACTGCTGTTGCGCGTACGTTCCGCCGCTGCCGAGGATAGGGCGAATCCGGGCCGTTCGTCCCGGGCCATCGGCCCGAATGGCAGCGACACCGCCGTCGCACCAGCCCGGCCGGACGTCACCAGCACCGAGGAGCCAGCCACATGAGGACCGCCCCGCTCACCGTCCAGGCCCGGACCGACTCCCTGGAGCGGTTGCGTCGCTCGACGGAGCGGGACTCGGAGCTGGACATCCTGGTGATCGGCGGCGGTGTGACCGGTGCCGGTATCGCGCTCGACGCGGTCACCCGCGGGCTGGACGTGGCGATGGTCGAGGCGCAGGACTGGGCGTCGGGCACGTCGAGCCGGTCGTCCAAGCTGGTGCACGGCGGTCTGCGCTACCTGCAGATGCTCGACTTCCACCTGGTGCACGAGGCGCTGACGGAGCGCGACCTGCTGATCTCCAAGCTCGCCCCGCACCTGGTCAAGCCGGTCAGCTTCCTGTACCCGCTGGAGAACCGCGTCTGGGAGCGCGCCTACGTCGGCGCCGGCGTCGCGCTGTACGACACGCTGGCCACGGCGTCCGGCACCCGCCGGGCGATGCCGATCCACCGCCACCTGACCCGCAAGGGCATGGAGCGGATGTTCCCCGACCTGCGGCACGACGCCGCGATCGGCGCCATCCGCTACTGGGACGCCTCGGTCGACGACGCCCGCCTGGTCGAGACGCTCGTCCGCACCGCCGTCTCCTACGGCGCCCACGCCGCCTCCCGCACGCAGGTGCTCGACCTGCACACCACCACGGGGGGCGCCGTCAGCGGCGCACTGCTCGAGGACCTGGAGACCGGTGAGCGGTTCGACGTCCGCGCTCGTGCCGTCATCAACGCGACCGGCGTCTGGACCGAGAAGACCGAGGCGCTCGCCCGCAGCGGCGGCGGGCTGCGGGTGCTGGCCAGCAAGGGCATCCACATCGTCGTGCCGCGCGCCCGCATCCAGGGCGACACCGGCCTGATCCTGCAGACCGAGAAGTCGGTGCTGTTCATCATCCCGTGGTCGCGCTACTGGGTGATCGGCACCACCGACACCCCGTGGCACCAGGAGCTGACCCACCCCGTCGCCACCAGCACGGACATCGACTACGTCATCGAGCACGCCAACGCGGTGCTCGCCCGCCCGCTGACCCGGGACGACGTGATCGGCGTGTGGGCGGGTCTGCGCCCGCTGCTCCAGCCCGGCACCAAGGAGGGCACCAGCTCGGCCAAGGTGTCCCGCGAGCACACCGTCGCCTCCCCCACGCCGGGTCTGACGGTGATCGCCGGAGGCAAGCTGACCACCTACCGGGTGATGGCCAAGGACGCGGTGGACTTCGCCATCGGCTCGCGCGCCACCACCCTCCCGTCGATCACCCACGAGGTGCCGCTGGTCGGTGCCGAGGGGCTGCGGGTGTTCCAGCGCCAAGCCCGCGCGATCGGCCAGCGGTACGGCTGGGAGCAGCACCGGATGGACCACCTGCTGCACCGGTACGGCTCCCTGCTCGGCGAGCTGATCGACCTGGTGGACGCCCGTCCCGAGCTGGCGCAGCCGCTGCACGGCGCCCCGGCGTACATCGGTGCGGAGATCGTCTACGCGGCGACCCACGAGGGCGCCCTGCACCTGGACGACGTGCTGATGCACCGCACGCGGCTCAACTACGAGCAGGCGGACAAGGGCGTCGGCGCGCTGGACCAGATCGCCGACCTGCTGGCGGCCGAGCTCGGCTGGGACGCCGCGACCCGCGAGAAGGAGATCGAGGCGTACAAGGCACGGGCCAAGGCGGAGCACGAGGCCGCCGAGCAGCCCGACGACGCCTCGGCCGAGCACGTCCGGCTGCAGGTGCCGGACCTGTCGCCGATGCAGCCGCTCGAGGGCGTCGCCACGCCCGGGACCGGCACCGGTTCGGTCGGCCCCGGCACCACCGGGTCGGCCGGCACCACGGGGCACGCCTGACGGCTCCCCCAAGGACCCCCGCGATCGATGTCGCGGGCGATGCAGACAACGACGTCGACGAAAGAGGTCCACGTGAACTACACGATCGGGCAAGCCTTCATCTCGGAGGTGCTCGGCACCGGAATGCTGCTTCTTCTCGGTGCCGGCGTGGTCGCCAACGTGATCTTGCCCAGGAACAAGGGATTCAACAGCGGCTGGATCGTCATCACCTTCGGATGGTGCGTCGCCGTCCTGGCGGGCGTGTACGTCGCCTTCAAGTCGGGCGGCTACCTCAACCCGGCCGTGGTGCTCGGGGTGTGGGCCTCGGGTGCCAAGACGCTCTCCCCGGGCATCGATGCGAATGCGACGAACGTCCTGCTCTACATCGTGGCGGAGATCCTGGGTGCGTTCCTCGGTGGCGTCGGCGCCTTCCTCGCCTACAAGAAGCACTTCGACGAGGACGCGGACCCGGCCACCAAGCTCGGCGTGTTCTCGACAGGCCCGGCCATCCGCTCCTACTTCTGGAACTTCGTCACCGAGGTCTTCGGCACGTTCGTCCTGGTGTTCTGGGTCGCCGTGAGCGGCAAGCCCCCGACGCGGATCGGCCCGCTGGCCGTCTCGCTCAT
>NCKG01000164.1:0-4845 GCA_002279095.1 Cellulomonas sp. 14-74-6 | reverse complement strand
ATCTGCCGTGGTGTCGCCACGCCGCGCTACGGTGCGGCCTGTGCCGCCCGCGCACGACCCGTCGGTCGAGGTCCGTCGCTCGCGCCGCCGTGCCCGGACGGTGACGGCGTGGCGGGAGGACGGCCGCACCATCGTCGCCATCCCGGCCCGGTTCACCCGGGCGCAGGAGGCCGAGTGGGTGGGCCGGATGGTGGCACGCCTCGCGGCGCAGGAGAAGCGGCGCCGACCGTCCGACGACGAGCTGCTGTCCCGCGCGGCGGACCTCTCGGCGCGGTACCTCGGCGGTCGCGCGGTGCCGTCGTCGGTCCGGTGGTCCACCCAGCAGGGGCGCCGCTGGGGGTCGTGCACGCCGACGGACGGCACCATCCGCATCTCGGACCGCATCCGTGGCATGCCGCGGTGGGTGACCGACTACGTGCTGCTGCACGAGCTGACGCACCTGCTGCACCCCGGGCACGGGCCCGAGTTCTGGGCCGAGCTGGAGCGCTACCCGCACACCGAGCGGGCGCGCGGCTTCCTCGAGGGGTATGCGCACGCGGTGGACCGGGAGGGCGTGCGGCCCGCGGCCGTGCCGTCGCCGTCGGGACCGTGGTCGGACGCACCGGACGACGGGCCGGACGGGGTGGACGACGACGTCGAGGAGGACGGTCGGCCCACCTGAGCCGGGGCCGCCGTGCGAGCGGGTCAGCCCTGCTCGTCGCCTGCCGGCGGCTCCTCGCCCAGGATCTCGGCCAGCGCCCGGTCCAGCTCGGCGCCCTCGTCGATCGCGGCCTGCCGCCGGGCGGCGTAGCCGAACGGGTCGTCCAGGTCGGCGGTGGTGGGCATCAGGTCCGGGTGCTGCCAGACGGCGTCCCGCCCCGACTGGCCACGTTCGGCGTCGATGGCGGCCCACAGGGTGGCTGCGTCGCGCAGGCGCCGGGGGCGCAGCTCGAGGCCGACCAGGCTGGCGAACGTCTGCTCGGCCGGTCCGCCGGAGGCCCGCCGGCGGCGCAGCATCTCCCGCAGCGGCACCGCGTGCGGCAGGTGGGGGAGCGCCGCCTGGGCGGTCACCTCGTCGACCCAGCCCTCGACCAGCGCCAGCGAGGTCTCGAGGCGCTCGAGGGCCGCGGCCTGCTCGGGGGTGTTCTGCGGCACGAAGATGCCGCCGGTCAGCGCCTCCTGCAGCGCCTGCGGGTCGGTCGGGTCGACCGAACGGACCGCCTCGCCCAGCTCGTCGGCGTCGATGGCGATGCCGCGCGCATAGGCCTCGACCAGGCCGAACAGGTGCGCGCGCAGCCAGGGGACGTGCGTGAACAGGCGCGTCGCCGCCGCCTCGCGCAGCGCCAGGAACAGGCGCACCTCGTCGGCCGGAACCTCGAGGCCCTCACCGAACTCCGCCACGTTGTGCGGCACCAGCACGGGCGCCGGCTGCTGGAGCAGGGGCAGGCCGATGTCGGTGGCGCCGAACACCTCGCGGGACAGGGTGCCGGAGGCCTGACCGACCTGGAGGCCGAACACGGCGGAGCCGAGCCGCCGCAGCAGCTGGCCCATGTCGATCGGCCCGCCGGTGCCGTCGCCCAGCAGGCCGCTCAGCGCCCCCGGGGGGAGGCCGCCGAACGCCCCGCCCGGGCCGCCGGGTGCTCCGAGCTCCTCGGCGAAGCCCTCCGGCAGCGACGAGCCGAGCGCCTGCACCAGTGCGGTGGACAGGGAGGAGGCGACCGGCTCGGTCAGGCTTCGCCACGTCGGCAGCGTCGCCTCGACCCACTCGGCACGGCTCCACGCGCGGCCGCTCGCCCCCGTGGGGGGCAGGTCCGTGGCGGCGTCGAGCCACAGCTCGGCCACCGAGAACGCCTGGGCGACCTGGTCGGTCTCGGCACGGCTGACCGACGGGTCGCCGCCGAGGGATGCCTGCTGGCGGGCCAGCTCGTGGGCCATCGACCAGTTGACCGGCTCGTCACCGGACTCGGCGAACATCCGCTGCACCTGGCTGAACACCTGCTGCAGGGCGGCGGGGTCCTGCGGCAGGCCCGAGCCCGAGGCCATGGCGGCGGGGTCGATGCCCGCCGCGCGCAGCTGGGCGATCGCCTCGTCGGCGGCCGGGCCCAGCATCGAGCGGAGCACCTGCTCCCAGTCGGGCTGCTCACCCGGCACGGCCGGGTCCGGCGTCTGCGGGCTCATGGGTCCTCCTGGGCGGTCGGCGGCCGACGCGTCGCGCGCACCTGCGTCCGCCGGTCGCGGTCGGTGCGGCTGCCGTCGTGGGGTCGCGGCTCCACGGTAACCGCCGCTGTCGCGGCCGAACGAGGGCCGGCACCGCCGGGAGCAGCGGGTTCGCTCACGGCGCAGCGCCGCGTCACCGGCGGGCGTCCCGCGCGCGGGCGGCAGCCCCCGTCGGTACGCGCTGTCCCAGACGCGTGCGCGATGATCGGCGGGTGTTCGCCAGCCCCGAGCCCCGTCCCGACGAGATCGCGCCGGCGCCCGACGAGGGCGCGACGGCGGACGCCGAGCCGCGCCGGCCCGTCGAGCCGCGCTCCGTCCTGCTGTCCGGCGGCATGCTGCTGACGGCCGTGCTGATCGCCGTCGCCGTGGTGATCCCGGTCCCGTACGCCGTGACCAGCCCGGGACCGACGCGCGACGTGCTGGGCTCCGAGAACGGCGCGCCGCTGATCCGGATCTCCGGCGCCGAGACGTACCCGTCCACCGGGCAGCTGCGGCTGACCACAGTCTCCGGGACCGGGGGGCCGGGGTACCCGTCGTCGCTGGCAGGAGTGCTGCGCGGCTGGTTCGACCCGACGTCCGTCGTCGACCCGGCCGAGGCAGTGGTCCCCAAGGGCCAGACGCAGCAGCAGATCGACGCGGCCAACTCCCAGGAGATGACCAGCTCTCAGGAGAACGCGACCGTCGCGGCGCTGACGCAGCTCGGCTACACCGTGCCGGCGACGCTGACCGTCGCCGGCACGCAGGACGGCACCGACGCGGCGACCAAGCTGCACAAGGGGGACGTGCTGGAGCAGCTGGACGGCACGATGCTGGCCGACTACCAGACGCTGGTGCGCAAGCTGGAGGCCGTCACCCCCGGCAGCACGGTCACGCTGACCGTGCGGAGGGACGGTGCCGACGTGCAGGTGCCGATCGTGACGTCGAAGCGACCCGACGGCCGCGCGCTGATCGGCGTGGTGATCGACCCGACGTTCACGTTCCCCGTCAAGGTGGACATCAGCATCGACGGGATCGGCGGGCCGAGCGCCGGGACGATGTTCGCCCTGGGGATCGTCGACAAGCTGACGCCTGCCGACGAGGCGAACGGCGCCAAGATCGCCGGCACCGGGACGATGGACGTCACCGGGGAGGTCGGGCCGATCGGCGGCATCCGGCAGAAGCTGGTCGGCGCCCGGCGCGACGGCGCCGACTGGTTCCTGGCCCCGGCGTCGAACTGCGACGAGGTGGTGGGTCACGTCCCCGCCGGCCTGCACGTGGTCAAGGTGGCGACGCTGTCCGACGCGGTGGCGGCGATGACGGCGATCGGCAAGGGCGCGGGCGGCTCGCTGCCTACCTGCACCCGCTGACCTGCGCCCGCTGACCGGTCAGTCGAGCGTCGAGCGCAGCGCGTCCACCAGGCCCGGGACCACGTCGGGACCGCCGCCCACCTGGTCGTCCGAGTCGTGCGCGCGGGTGCGGACGGCGCACCACGCGGCACCGTCGCGCAGCACGCCGACGGCGATCCGCACGTCCTGCCGGTCCGGGTGGCTCATCAGGTAGGCCACCGCCGCGTCCGGGTCGGCCGGCATCTGGGCCTCGGCGGCCGGCGGGAGCACCACGCGCTCCACCGTGAGCGCCGCACCGTCCACCGTCGACGGCCAGGACAGCTGGCCCAGCAGCTGCTCGACGTCCTCCGCGGCCGGCAGACCCTCCTGCTCGACGGAGGTGAGGTGCCAGGGGTTGCTGCGGGCGGCGGCGAGCACGTCCGGCTCGAGCTGGTCGGCGAGCATCGGTTCGGTGGCGAGCGCCTGCTGGGTGCGCACCAGGGCGAACACCCGGACGGGTGCGTCCCAGCCCGCGCGGGCGACGTGCAGCTCGATCTCCCGGACCGCGGCGGTCAGCGCGGTCCGGGCCGCGACGGAGCCTGCGCCGCTCGTCGAGGCGTCGTCGTCTCCTGCCGGTGCGCCGGGTGCGGGAGCGCTGCTCGGGGCCGGTGTCTCGTCGGGCGCGCCGCCCGCTGCCCGGTGTGCGTCCGCCATGGCCTCATCGTCGCATCGATGTGGGAACCTGGGCCCCGACCGGCGCGTTCACCGGCTGGCCCCTTCGTGGGCCACCCGGCCAGGAGGCCGGACCGCTCACACGACGAGGACCACCGCCGGATGTTCGCCTCACCGCCCCGCCCCCGCCCCCGTCCCGCGCGGCGTCGACGCGGGCCCCTGCTGCCGACCATCGCGATCCTCGCCGGCGTCGCGATCGTCGTCGTGATCCTGTCGCGCGTGTGGACCGAGGCGCTGTGGTTCGACCAGCTCGGGTACCTGCGGGTGCTGTGGATCGAGTGGGGCACGCGCGCCGTGCTGTTCGTCGCGGGGTTCGCCGTGATGGCGATCGCGGTGGCAGGCAGCCTGCGGTTCGCGTACCACGCGCGTCCGGTGTACGCGCCGTCGACGCCCGAGCAGACGAGCCTCGACCAGTACCGCGAGGCGATCGAGCCGCTGCGCCGGCTGGTGATGCTGGTCGGACCGGTGCTCTTGGGCCTGTTCGCCGGCGGTGCCGCGGCGCAGCGCTGGGACACCGTGCAGCTGGCGATGCACGCGCAGCGCGTCGGCACCACCGACCCGCAGTTCTACCTGGACCTCGGCTTCTACATGTTCACACTGCCGCTGCTCCGGT
>NCKG01000163.1:0-4856 GCA_002279095.1 Cellulomonas sp. 14-74-6 | reverse complement strand
TGGACCTCTCCTGGGGGCGTCCGGTGCCCGCGATCGAGTCGCCGATCGACTCCCCGCTGCTGGAGGTGCTCCAAGACGCGATCGCGACGGAGGATCCCGACGGTCTCGTCGTCCCGGGCGTCGGGGCGTTCGCCGCCGTGATGGCCGGGCTGCACGCCGTCGGGGGTGACCAGGTCGTCGACCGCCGCCTCGCCGGCGGCCGGCCGGTGCTCGGCATCTGCGTCGGGATGCAGGTGATGTTCACGGAGGGTGTCGAGCACGGTGTGCGCACCGCGGGGCTGGGGGAGTGGCCCGGGCTGGTGGACCGCCTCGAGGCACCGGTCGTGCCGCACATGGGCTGGGCCACCGTGCAGCCCCCCGAGGGGTCGACGCTCTTCGCCGGGCTGCAGGACGAGCGCTTCTACTTCGTGCACTCCTACGCCGCCCGGTCGTTCCCGCTCACGGCAGCCGGAGCACGTCCCGGCCCGATGGCGCCGCCGTTGGTGACCTGGGCGGAGCACGGCGACCGGTTCGTCGCCGCCGTGGAGAACGGTCCCCTGGCCGCGACCCAGTTCCATCCCGAGAAGTCCGGCGACGCCGGGGCGCAGCTGCTGTCCCACTGGGTCGCCTCCCTGCGCTGACGCGCGTCGCCGCACGGCAGTCCTTGGTTTTCCGACGTGAGGAGCACGACGAGATGAGCGAGCCGCGCCTGCAGCTGCTGCCGGCGGTCGACGTGGTGGACGGCCAGGCCGTCAGGCTGGTGCAGGGGGAGGCCGGTTCCGAGACCGGGTACGGCGACGCTCTGGATGCGGCGCTCGCCTGGCAGCGGGCGGGAGCGGAGTGGGTGCACCTGGTGGACCTCGACGCGGCCTTCGGTCGCGGGTCCAACGCCGCGCTGCTGGCCGACGTCGCGGCTCAGCTGGCCGAGCAGGGGGTTCGGGTCGAGCTGTCCGGCGGCATCCGCGACGACGCCTCCCTCGACAGGGCGCTCGCGACCGGCGCGGCGCGGGTGAACCTGGGCACGGCGGCGCTCGAGGACCCGGACTGGACGGCCGCGGCCATCGCGGCGCACGGGGACCGCGTCGCGGTCGGGCTCGACGTCCGCGGCACCACGCTCGCAGCCCGGGGCTGGACCCAGGACGGCGGGGACCTGTGGGAGGTGCTGGCTCGCCTCGACGACGCGGGCTGCGCCCGTTACGTCGTGACGGACGTGACCAAGGACGGGACCCTTCGAGGCCCCAACGTCGACCTGCTCCGCCAGGTGTGCGGCCGCACCTCCGCGCCGGTGGTGGCCTCGGGCGGGGTCTCGAGCCTGGACGACCTGCGCACGCTGCGCGCGCTCGTCCCGGTCGGTGTCGAGGGCGCCATCGTGGGCAAGGCGCTGTACGCCGGTGCGTTCACGTTGGAGGCGGCGCTGCAGGTCGCCGGGCGGCCGTGAGCCCGCGGGAGCTCCCGCCGACCTCGCCGTTCGCGCACGACGACGGATCGGCGGATCCGGCATTCGCGGCCGTGGTCAGCGCCTACGCAGCAGGCCGGTCGTCGTTGGCCGACGTCGTGGCCGCGCTGAGCGGCACCAGGGTGCTGGTGCCGGTGCTGGCCCACGCCGAGGTGTCCGCCGAGCAGGCGGCCGCCGAGCACGCCGGGGACTCGACGGCGTCGGCGGGCGTCGTCGGCCTCCAGATCGCGGACGGGCGTACCGCGCTGCCGGTGTTCAGCAGCGTCGCCACCCTGGCGGCGTGGCGCCCGGAGGCCCGGCCGGTACCGGCCGAGGCGTCGCGAGCGGCGCAGTCCGCCGTGGCCGACGGCTGGCCCGTGCTGGTCCTGGACCCAGCGGGCCCGACGGCCGTGACCGTGCCGCGTCCGGCGGTGGTGGCGCTGGCGGAGGGCCGCCCCTGGGAACCGGCCGTCGCGGACGGCGCCGTGGTGGCGGCGGTCCGGGACGCCGTTGGCGCAGCCCTGGACGGGCTCGACGGCGTGGTCGCCTGCGCGGCGGTGCCGGGCGGGCGTGCCGAGGTCGCCGTGGACCTCACGCTGCGCGCCGGGCTCGACCGGCAGCAGCTCGAGGCGCTGCTGCAGCGGGTCGGCGAGCGGCTCGCGGCGGACCCCGTCACCGCGGAGCGGGTCGACTCGTTCGAGCTCCGGCTGCGCAGCGCCTGACGCGACCGGCGGCCAGCACGCTGGACCAGGCGCCGGTCAGCCGGTGCAGGTCGGCGCGGGGCTGAAGGCGGAGCTGTCGTCGAGCATCCGGCGCAGCGTGCTGACCGGCACCAGATAGCTGTTCCCGTCCGTGCTCTTGGCGTAGACGACGCCGATCACGGTGCCGTCGGCTCCGAGCGCGGCCGAACCGGAGCTGCCCGGCTCCACGGGCGCATCGGTCACCAGCACCTGTCCGAGCGTCGCGTTCAGCGGGTCCGTCGTGGAGCCGATGACATGCCCGTCGGTCAGCGTGAGCCGGCTGCCCAGCGGGTAGCCGACGACCGTCACGGGGTCACCGGTCTGCGGGTCGCTGGCGGCCAGCTGGGGCGCCGACGGCAGCGCGTCGGCGGTCCGCACGATCGCGAGGTCCGCCAGCTTGGCGGTACTGGCCGCGGTGACCGCCACGTCGCGGCCGTCGTAGGTCGACACCTGCAGGGACGCCGAGTCGGCCACGACGTGCTTGTTGGTCACCAGCTCGTGGTCCGTCAGCGCGAAGCCGGACCCGGTCGACACCTGGCCGCAGCCGACGTTGCGGATGCGCACAGCCATGCGCCGCACGGCGTCGAACCCGTCCGCCGACAGCGTCGACGAACCGGCGGAGATCGAGGGCGTCGGCAGGCTGGTCGGCACCACGCTGGTCGGTACCGGGGCGGGCATCCCGGGCAGCACCCCGCAGCCGGCCAGCACGGTGGCGCCGCTGACGAGAGCGACGGCGACGGGACGTCTCACCGCGACAGCTCCCGCTGCAGCGCGGTGTTCGCGGCAGTCGCCTGCCCGCAGTACGACTGCACGTCGTTCCGGTAGCTCGCCAGGGACGCCGGGTCGTAGGCCGAGGCGTTGGTCAGGTAGCTGATCAGCTTGTTCTGGCCGTCGATGCAGGTGGCGAGGGAGGTCGCAACCTTGCCGGCGGCCTGGGACACCCGCGCCTGGTAGTCGGCGAGCTGCTGCTGGGCCGCGGTGGTGTCGCCCAGCTTGGCCTTCTCGTCGGCCAGCTGGGTGATCCGCTGCTGCGCGGCGTCGAGCTGGGAGCCGGTGGCGGTCAGCTCGTCCTGCGCCGCCTTGAGATCCGCCTGGGCCTGGGCTAGCTGGTCCCCGTGGGTGCGCGCCAGCGCCTGCCACTGCGCGGACGAGCGCTGCCACTCGGACGTCACCTGGATCATCCGGCCGACCGCGACGAGGGCGACGACCAGGGCGACGGCGAGCACGACGACGACGGGCGCGGGGCGCCGACGCCCGTGGCGACCCGGCTCGACGACCGGGAGCGGCCGCGTCTCGTCGTCCCGGTGCGGGGGCTGGCTCCAGACGAGGCCGCTCGGCTCATCGCTCACGCGGCAAGGATAGGAGCGAGCCGCTCAGGACACGGGACCGGTGAACTTCTCGCCGGGACCCTCGCCACGGGCGTCCGGGTACGGGGACGCCTCGCGGAACGCCAGCTGCAGCGACCGCAGCCCGTCGCGCAGCGGCCGGGCGTGCTGGTCGCCGAGGTCCGGCGCGGACGCGGTGACCAGGGCCGCCAGCGCGGTGATCAGCTTCCGGGCCTCGTCGAGGTCGAGGTACGCGGCACCGGCTCCCGACGGCCCGTCCTCCGCGAGCCCGCACTTGACCGCCGCCGCGCTCATCAGGTGCACGGCCGCGGTGCTGATCACCTCGCCCGCGGACACGTCCGCGATGTCCCGCGTCGCCTCGGCGACCGACTCGTGCAGGTGGGCCGGCCCCGTCGTCGCGGCCTGGGCGCCGTGCGCCTCGACGGAAGCGCTCACCGGCGGCTCGGGGCTGGCGTTCGCAGTCATGGGACGCATCCTCTCATCGCGTCCCCGCGTGCCCGCTCGAGAGGGCCGCAGCTGCCGTCTGGTAGCCTTTCGCACGACTGACCTGGCGCAGGCCCCGTCCTGTGGCCCCCGCGGACCATCCGCAGGGGTGCAGACGGACGCAGGCGTCGGGTGCACAAGTGGAGAACCTCCCACCTTGGTCCCGACCGCACAGCACGTCCGCCGGACGTGCTGACGACAGGGGCCGGGTCCAGTCCGCAGCACACGGCCGCGCCGTGTGCCGCCGTGTGGTCACCAACCACCGGTGCGGTGCTGCCGAGGCCTCCGCCTGTGCCCAGGGCGGGGGCCTTCCTCGTTCCCGGCGGTCGTCCGTCACGACTCTCGAGGAGCACCACATCAGCGAGCCCCGCATCAACGATCGGATCCGCGTCGCCGAGGTCCGCCTGGTCGGCCCCAACGGCGAGCAGGTCGGCATCGTCCGCGTGGAGGACGCACTGCGCCTTGCCCAGGACGCCGACCTCGACCTCGTCGAGGTGGCCCCCGACGCCCGCCCGCCGGTCGTCAAGATCATGGACTACGGCAAGTTCAAGTACGAGGCCGACATGAAGGCCCGTGAGGCTCGCCGGAACCAGACGAACACGGTCCTCAAGGAGATCCGGTTCCGCCTGAAGATCGACCCGCACGACTACGCCACGAAGAAGGGGCACGTCGAGCGGTTCCTCAAGGGCGGCGACAAGGTCAAGGTCATGATCATGTTCCGCGGCCGCGAGCAGTCGCGCCCGGAGATGGGCGTGCGCCTGCTGCAGCGTCTGGCCGACGACGTGACCGAGCTGGGCTTCATCGAGTCGATGCCCAAGCAGGACGGCCGCAACATGATCATGGTGCTCGGTCCGACCAAGAAGAAGGCGGACC
>NCKG01000162.1:0-4901 GCA_002279095.1 Cellulomonas sp. 14-74-6 | reverse complement strand
ATGGGCAGCGGCGCGTCCATGTCCGTGGCGTGCAGGTGCCAGTCCCAGCCGTCGTGGCGGACGAGGTACGGCAGCGCGCCGGCCTCGCGCAGCATCTCGTTCACCACCCCGGCGGCCTCGTGGCGGTCCACGTGCCAGAGCCGGTGCAGGCGTTCGCGCACGGCGCGCACCGCCGCGACCTCGTCGTCGTCCCTGTCGTGCCGGCCTGCGTAGCCGAAGTCGGCGTAGAAGCGGTCGAGGTCCGCCACCGACGTGAGGGTGTCCACACCGTCCCGGCGCAGGCCCGTGTTGACGAGCCAGGCGGCCGCGGTGAGCGACACCTCGGTGTCAGGGGCGAACGTCACTTTGACTCCTGTCGGCGTGTCTGGGTACTGTCACGAGCATAAATCGCGTTCACCCCTGACATCGGGGCGTTGGAGGGGGTAGTCGTGCGTGCTGCGGGATCCCGCGGGGGCGGCGTGGTGGCCGGGCTCGTGGCGGCGGCCGCGTTCGCGACGTCGGGGCCGGTGGCCAAGCCGTTGCTCGAGGCCGGGTGGACGCCGGGCGGCGCGATCCTGTTCCGCCTCTCGTTCGGCGCACTGCTCCTGGTCGGCCCCGCACTGTGGGCGCTGCGCGGTCGGTACCGCCTCCTGGTGACGGAGCGCCGCACCCTGCTGCTGTTCGGTCTCGTCGGCGTCGCGGGGTCGACGTCCCTGTACTACCTCGCGGTCGACCGGCTGCCGATCGCCGTCGCCCTGCTCGTCGAGTACACGGCGCCGCTGCTGCTGCTCGGCTGGGCCTGGGCCCGGACCCGTCGCACGCCCTCCCGGCTCACGCTGGTCGGCGCGGCGCTGGCGATGGGCGGCCTGGTGCTGGTGCTCGACCTGACGGGCAGCATCAACCTCGACCCCGTGGGCCTGCTGTTCGCGTTCGCCGCCGCGGTGGGGAACGCCGCGTACTTCGCGATGACGGCGCGCCCGTCGCCGCTGCCCCCCGTGGCGGTGGCCGGCTCGGGGCTGGTGGTCGGCGCCCTGGTGATCGGGCTGCTGCTGGTGGTCGGCGTCCTCCCGCTGCGCACTCCCGCGGTGCCGGTGCACGTCGCCGGCACCAGCACGTCGTGGCTGGTGCTCGCCCTGGTGCTCGGAGCGCTTCCCACGGCGTTCGCCTACGGCGTCAGCACGGTCTCGGTGCGCATCCTCGGGGAGCGCACGGCGTCGTTCCTCGCCCTCGCCGAGGTGCTGTTCGCCGTGGTGCTCGCCTGGGCGCTGCTCGGCGAGGCTCCCGCCGGCGTCCAGCTGGTCGGCGCCCTGCTGGTGGTGGGCGGCGTGGCGCTGGTCCGCCGTGGCGCGACGGACGAGTCGACGGCCCTGCTGGTCGAGCCGGCGCCCGCCGACGTCCTGGTGCTGCCCACGTCGGACGCGCCGCTGCCGGACGCAGACCTGCGGGAGGCGCAGCCGCTGGCCGTGTGACAGGGGCGTCCTAGGCTCGTCGTGCGCGCGGGACGACCTGGCCTCCGCGCCGGGCGGACGGAGACGATGTGGCAGTGACGGCGAGCGGTCTGACGGTCGGCTACGCGGCGAGCCTCGAGCAGTTCCACCCGACCGAGGCGGTCGAGCTGTCGGCGGTCGCCGAGCAGCACGGGTTCTCCGGGGTGATGGCGGCGGACCACTTCCAGCCGTGGGTCCCTGCCCAGGGCCAGTCGGCCTTCGTCTGGAACGTGCTGACGGCCGTCGGCGAGCGGACCACCGGTGACTTCGGGCCGGGCGTCACGGCGCCGACCTTCCGCTGGCACCCCGCGATGGTCGCTCAGGCATCGGCCACGCTGGCCGCGATGTACCCCGGCCGGCACTGGCTGGGCCTCGGCTCGGGCGAGGCGCTGAACGAGCACGTCATCGCCGGGTACTGGCCCGAGGCACCCGAGCGGATCAACCGGATGTTCGAGGCGATCGAGATCATCCGCAAGCTCTTCACGTCCTCGCTCGCGGGCAAGGACACCAAGCACGCCGGGGCGTTCTACAAGCTCGAGTCGACGCGCCTGTGGACCATGCCGGAGGTGCCGCCGGAGATCCTGGTCGCCACCGCAGGTCCGGTCACCGCCAAGCGCGCCGGCCGGCACGCGGACGGCCTGATCACCGTCGGTGCGCCCCTGGAGAAGATCGGGGGCCTGTTCACCCGGTTCGCCGAGGGCGCCCGCGAGGCCGGCAAGGACCCGGACGCGATGCCGAAGGTGCTGCAGCTGCACCTGTCCTGGGCAGCGACGGACGAGGAGGCGATGGCCAACGCGATGCACGAGTGGCCCAACGGCGGGATGAAGTTCCCCAAGGGTGACGTCCGCTCGCCGTTCGACTTCGAGCAGATGGCCCGGATGGTGCGACCGGAGGACTTCGCCGGCCGGATGGTGATCTCGGCCGACCCGGACGTGCACAGAGCGGAGATCCAGCGGTACGTCGACCTCGGGTTCGACCGGATCTACCTGCACAACGTCGGGCGCAACCAGCGGGAGTGGCTCGAGGTCTTCGGGCGGGACGTGCTGCCGGCGCTCAGCCGATGACGGGTGCCGACGGCGAACCGTCCGAGCTGCGGGTCTGGGCACCGGCCGGCGTCGGCGAGGTGCACGCCGGCGACGACCTCGTCACCCTCCTGCTCGACGTGCTCGCGGCCGACGACGACCCGGACCACCGTCCGGCCGACGGCGACGTCCTGGTGCTGACCAGCAAGGTGGTGTCCAAGGCCGAGGGGCGGGTGGTCGCGGCCGAGGACCGCGAGCAGGCGATCACCGACGAGACCGTGCGGGTGGTCGCGACCCGGGCGCACGCCACCGGGGTGACGCGGATCGTGGAGAACCGGCTGGGGCTCGTGATGGCCGCCGCCGGGGTGGACGCCTCGAACACCCCGTCCGGCACCGTGCTGCTGCTGCCGCTCGACCCCGATGCCTCCGCGCGGGCCCTGAGGGACGGCGTCGCCGCGAGGTTCGGGGTCACGGTCGGCGTGATCGTCAGCGACACCGCCGGCAGGCCCTGGCGCGACGGCGTGGTGGACATCGCGATCGGCGTCGCAGGCCTGGCGCCCCTCGAGGACCTGCGAGGGCAGGCGGACAGCTTCGGGCGACCGCTGACGATGACGGTGACGGCGGTGGCCGACGAGCTGGCGGCCGCGGCCGAGCTGGTCAAGGGCAAGGCGTCCGGACGGCCGCTCGCCGTGGTGCGCGGCGCAGGCCGGTGGGTCACCGCGGAGCACGGGCCCGGTGCGCGGCCGCTGCAGCGGACCGGGCCCGACGACATGTTCCGGCTCGGTACCGCCGAGGCCTACGAGGAGGGCTTCGCCGCGGGGCGGGCCGCCGCCGGTGGCACGCCCGAGGGACGCACGCAGGCGTAGCCGGCGGCCCGACGCGCGCCTCCGCTCACACCTGAGGCGTGGTCAGACCCCGGCGCCCGGGGTGCCCGTCGCGAACTGCACCGACTGCGGTGTGGCGCCCGGCTCACCGGCGGCGATCGGCTCGACGACGGCGGCGGTGCCGTACGCGCACACCTCGCTGAACTGCCCGATCGAGTCGGTGTCGAACCGCATCGCCAGGATCGCGTTGGCGCCCCGCTGCTCGGCCTCGGTCACCATCCGGCGCATCACCTCGTGCCGGCTCTCGTACATGATCTTGGTGTACTCCGGGATCTCGCCGCCGCCGATGGCGCGGAAGCCGGCGGTGAAGCTGGCGCCGATGTTGGTGGAGCGGACGGTCAGACCCATCACCTCGCCGAGGACGGCAAGGACGCGGTAGCCGGGCAGGTCGTTGGAGGTGACGACGATCATGGCGGCGATCCTGCCAGCGACGTCGATCCCGTGGGAGGGTGCGCTCGGCCGCGGCTCAGCGGTTGCGGCGCAGCAGCCGGTCCTCGGGGTCGAGCCGCGTGAGCAGGGCGGACGTGATCGCCTCGAGCTGGGCGACCTGCTCGTCCGTCAGGACGTCGATCACCAGCTCGCGGGCGGTGCGGACGTGCCCCGGCGCCGTCCGGACCAACGTGTCCCAGCCCAGGTCGGTCAGGTGCGCGTTGGTGGCGCGGGCATCCCCGGGGCAGGGGAGGCGTTCGACCAGCCCACGGACCTCGAGCCGCTTCACCACGTGCGACAGCCGGGGGAGCGTGGCACTGGTGCGCTGGGCCAGACCCGTCATCCGCAGCGTCCGCTCCGGCGCCTCGGACAGCATCGCCAGCACCTGGTAGTCGAAGTGCGTGAGGTCGGCGTCGCGTTGGAGCTGGGAGTCGAGGCGAGCCGGCAGCAGCTCGGCGACGGAGATCAGGCCGATCCACGCCCGGAGCTGGTCCGGGGTGAGCCACGCCACGTCCTGCTGCTCGCCGGACGCGGCCACGTCGCACGCGCGCCCCGCCGCGGCCGGCACGTCATGGGTCGAGGTCGTCATGCGAGCCAGACTACGGCATCAGTTGACACGTCAACCATTTCAGGTATGTTGGTTGTACAGATAACTTCTGGAGGGTCAGCATGGGCACGGTCACCGTCATCGGGACAGGCAACATGGGAACGCAGATCGCCGGGCTCGCCGCCAAGGGCGGCGCCACGGTCCAGGTGCTCGACCGGCACGTGGAGAAGGCCGAGGCGCTCGCAGCGAGCATGGGGGGCACACCGGGCGCCGTGGGTGAGCCGATCACCGGTGACATCGTGGTGCTGGCCGTCCCGTACCCGGCTGTCGCCGAGCTGGTCGGCACCTACGGCAGCCAGCTGGCCGGACGCACCGTCGTCGACATCACCAACCCGGTCGACTTCGCCACCTTCGACTCGCTCGTGGTGCCCGCGGGCTCCTCGGCGACCGAGCAGATCGCCGGGCAGCTGCCCTCGTCCGCCGTGCTCAAGGCGTTCAACACCAACTTCGCGGGCACGCTCGCCTCGGGGACCGTCGGGGCGCTCCCGACGAC
>NCKG01000161.1:0-4919 GCA_002279095.1 Cellulomonas sp. 14-74-6 | reverse complement strand
CCGTCCTGATCCTGCGGGGTGGTCTCGTCAGCCACGGGCGGCGCGTCTCCTCAAGGTTTCACACGCCGCGGAGCGCGCCGCCCGACGACGGACAGGGCGGATCAGTCCACGGTGTTGGAGTTCTCGTCTCAGGACCGGCACGGAACGCGCCAGAAAGACCCTCTCAGTCTACCCTCTGGGCGCCTTCGAGCCCGGTCGTCGGGGCGGCCGGGCGCCACGCGGGCACGGCGCTGGTCCTGTGGGCGGGTCGACGGGCCCCCTCGGTGTCATCCCCAGGTGTCGCGCGCACCCCGGCCACGCACCGTTCGCGGGCCCCTGTTGAACGTCGGCGTGCTGGGACCGAGCACCCGGACCTCGAGCACGACGTCCTCACCGAGCCGTGCGGCGAAGGCCTGGAGCAGCTCCTGCTCCATGCCCACCAGCTGGGTGCGCCAGGACGTCGACGACGCCTGCGCGACCAGCAGCCCGGCCTCGAACGACACGAACCGCAGGTTCTCGGCCACCATCGGCCCGACCAGCTCCGCCCACCGGTTCTGCAGCTGGCCGGCGACCAGCCCGCCCTGCCAGCCGTGCTCGTTGACCAGCCGGCCGACGATGCGGCCGAGCGGCTGCGGGTCACGGCCGTCCGGGCCGGCGGCGGTGGGCGGTGCGATGAGCGGAGCCCGAGAGCGCTGACCTGGGCGGACACCACGGGCGCGGGCGGCCTGGACGGCTCGGGCCAGTGCGCGACGGGCGACCTCGGCCGGGGGGGTCGGCGTCCACGTCGTGGCAGCGTCGGACGCAGCGTCGGGGGCCGCCGTCGGCCGCGACTCCGTGGAGGCCGCTCGGCGTCGGCCGGTCGCCTGGGACGGCGCCGGCGCGCGGCGCCGGCGGGACGGTCCGTCCGAGTCCGACGGGTCAGAGGACACGGGCGACCTCGCCACCCATCACGTCGACCCGGCCCCCGGAGAGCGCTTCGGGCACGTCGCCGGGGACCGCAGCGGTGATCAGCACCTGGCCCGCGGGTGCGACCAGCTCCGCCAGACGGTCACGTCGGCGTGCGTCGAGCTCGGCGAACACGTCGTCCAGCACCAGCACCGGGTCGCCGTCCGGACCCCAGTCCGCCGACCATCCCTCGTCGTCGTGGATGCCCGTGCGCAGCAGCGAAGCGGACCCCAGCCGGAGGGCGAGCGCGAACGACCACGACTCCCCGTGGCTCGCGTAGCCCTTCGCCGGAAGGTCGCCGAGGGTCAGCACCAGCTCGTCGCGGTGCGGTCCGACCAGGCTGACACCACGCTCGATCTCCTTGCTGCGCAGCCGACCCATCGCCTCGAGCAGCTGCGCCTCGACGAGGTGCGCCTGCGCCGGCTGGCCCGACTGCTGGTCGTCCGCCCCCGACGGGTCCGGGGTGTCCACCGAGGCCCGGTCCGGCGCGCCGGTCGCCGCGAGGTTCTGCAGCGACGGGCGATAGACGATCCGCGCCGCACCCTGCCCCGCGCTGACCTGCTCGTACGCGGCCGCGACGGGCCCGGCGAGGGCGCCCACCAGCCGACGGCGCGCCACCGTGATCCGGGCGCCGGTCTCGGCGAGCTTCCCGTCCCACACGTCGAGCGTCCGCAGGTCGGCCCCGCGGGACGAGCGCAGCGCGGCGCCGGCAGACTTCAGCAGCGCCGACCGCTGCCGCAGCACCCGCTCGTACTCCGCGACGACCGCCGCCATCCGCGGGCTGAGCTGGACCAGCAGCTCGTCGAGGAACCGGCGGCGACCGTCCGGGTCACCCTTGACCAGCGACAGGTCCTCCGGTGCGAACTGCACGGTGCGCAGGATGCCGAGCACGTCGCGTGCCCGGACCGGCGAGCCGCCGTTGACCCGGGCGCGGTTCGCCCGACCGGGGGTGATCTCGAGCTCGACGGTGGTGGCGCGGCCGTCGCGGACCACGCGCGTCCGCACCACGGCACGCTGCGCACCGGACCGGACCAGTGCGGCATCCGCCGGAACACGGTGGCTGGACAGCGTCGCGACGTAGCCGATCGCCTCGACGAGGTTCGTCTTGCCCTGACCGTTGGGCCCGACCAGCGCCGTCACACCGGGCTCGAGCGGCAGCTCGACGGTGGCGTAGGAGCGGTAGTCGGTCAGCGACAGGTGCGAGACGAACACTCAGGCCTCGGACGAGGGCGGCGCCGTCGGCGTGACGGTGTCGGCACCGGCAGCTCGGACCGCGTGCCCGCCGAACTGCTGGCGCAGGGCGGCGACCGCCTTGAGCGCCGGCGACTCCTCCTGTCGCGAGGCGAACCGGGCGAACAGCGACGCCGCGATCACCGGGGCGGGCACGGCGAGCTCGATCGCCTCGTCGACGGTCCACCGGCCCTCGCCGGAGTCCTCGACCCAGTCGTCGATCTTGTCCAGGCCCGGGTCCTGCTCCAGTGCCGCGACCAGCAGGTCCAGCAGCCAGGAGCGCACGACGGTGCCCCGGGTCCAGGCCTTGATGGTCCCGTGCACGTCCGTGACCAGGTCCTTCGCCGCGAGCAGCTCGTACCCCTCGGCGTAGGCCTGCATCAGGCCGTACTCCACGCCGTTGTGCACCATCTTCGAGAAGTGCCCGGCGCCGACCGCGCCGGCGTGCACGAAGCTCTCGGCACGCGGTCCCTCGGGTCGGAGGGCGTCGAACACCGGCATCGCCCTGGCCACCAGGTCGGCGTCGCCGCCGACCATGAGGCCGTACCCGTTCTCCAGGCCCCAGACGCCACCGGAGACGCCGGCATCCAGGAAGCCGATGCCGCGTTCGGCTAGCAGGTCCGCATGCGGCTTGTCGTCCTGGTAGTACGAGTTGCCGCCGTCGATCACGGCGTCGCCGGCGCTCAGGAGCTCGGCCAGCTGGTGCACCACCGTGTCGGTGATCGGGCCGCTCGGCACCATGACCCAGACGATCCGCTCGCCGGCCGGCAGCGCCTGGACCAGCGCCTCGAGCGACGGGACGTCGCTGACGTGCTGGTTGCGGTCGTACCCCGTGACCTCCACGCCGCCGCGCCGCAGGCGCTCGCGCATGTTGGCACCCATCTTGCCCAGACCCACCAACCCGATGTGCATGGGCCCCACTGTGCCTTACGCGCGGTGCCGGTGCAGACGCCGGTCAGCCGGCGAAGCGGATGGGGACCAGCAGGTAGCGGTACGCCTGGGAGTCCTCGCCGTTCAGCTCAGCCTGCCCGGTGAACTCGACCGGCTTGTTGGGGTGCGTGAACGACAGCCGGACGAACGGCGAGTCCAGCGCGCCCAGGCCGTCGAGCAGGAACTGCGGGTTGAACGCCACCGAGATCGGCTCGCCCACCAGCACGGCCTCGAGCGCCTCGGACGCCTGCGCGTCGTCGCCCTGACCCGCCTCGAGCACCACCTGACCGTCGGTGAAGCTCAGCCGGATCGGGGTGTTGCGCTCGGCGACCAGCGCGACGCGCTTCGCGGCCTCGGTCAGCGCCGGCTTGTCGATGACGGCGTGGATCGGGGTCTCGTCCGGGAACAGCCGGCGCACCGCGGGGTAGTCGCCGTCCACCAGCAGGGACGTGCTGTGGCGGCCGCCCGCCTCGAAGCCGATCAGGTCCACGCCGCCGCCCGTCGACAGCGCGACGGTGACCGATCCGGCACCACCGAGGGACTTCGCGGCGTCCGACAGGGTGCGTGCCCGGACCAGGGCCACGCTCGAGTACCCCGGCGTGGCCGGCTTCCACGACAGCTCGCGGAGCGCGAGGCGGTACCGGTCGGTCGCGAGCAGCGTGACCTTCTCCCCGTCGATCTCCATCCGCACGCCCGTGAGCAGCGGCAACGTGTCGTCGCGGCTGGCTGCGACCGACACCTGGGCGACCGCGTGGGTCAGCTCCTCGCCGTCGACCACACCCGCCACGGGAGGCATCGCGGGCAGCGTCGGGTAGTCCCCGACCGGCATCGTGAGCAGCGTGAATCGGCTCGCACCGCACGTGACCTGCACCTTCGTGCCGTCGAGCACCACGTCGACGGGCTTGGCGGGCAGCGCGCGGGAGATCTCGGCGAGCAGCCGGCCGGAGACGAGCACCGTGCCGGGCTCGGTGACGTCGGCGGGGATCTGGGAGCGGGCCGACACCTCGTAGTCGAAGCTCGACAGCTGCAGGGTGCCGGTGGTGTCCGCCTCGATGCGAACACCCGCCAGCACCGGGACCGGAGGGCGGGTCGGCAGGCTTCGCGCGGTCCACGTCACCGCGTCCGCCAGGACGTCACGGTCGACCCGGAACCTCATGCGCCACTCCTCGTCGTCGGACCTCGTGCCACCCGGTGCGCGGTGCGGCCGCGACCATGCCGGTGCATCGGTCGGGGTGGGGCACGGGTTGAGCGGAACACTACGCGACGGCCGTCGCCCGGACAGGAGGCGCCCCGGTCCCGACTGAGCGACGCTCGGGGTGTGGGCGGCTCGGCGTTCAACCGTCGTCATGACGCACGTCGGCATGCGTCGGGCCGGTGCCTGTCAGACGTTGGTGTGCACCGGATCTGGATGACAAGAAGTGTCGTCATCGTCATCGCACCTGTGGGTGATGTGGACGAGGTGGTCTCGTCGCAGGTCGGGCTCTACGTCGACGTGTGGACGTGACCTGTGGGTGACGTGGGGCAGCCGGGGACGTCGGTGGACGTGTGATCTCGCCGTCCACGGTGACGCACAGCCGTGTCTGATTCGGTCCACACGATTCGGCAGCTCATCCACCGTCATCCACAGGTGTGTGCACAGGTGTTGACGATTCGTCCCATGCAAGTCTCAGGGAGTGGATGAAGGTTGTTTGAGCCCACCCGTGGGCGCTCCCCGCGGGCCGCTCCCGGTGGCGGTGGGAGCTGTGCGGCAGCTGTGGAGTGTGGGATGGGTGGCACGTCGCTGCAGGTCAGCGCCGCACGGACATCGGGTCGTCGTGCGCTGGCCCGGCAGTGGT
>NCKG01000160.1:0-4953 GCA_002279095.1 Cellulomonas sp. 14-74-6 | reverse complement strand
TTCAGCACGGCCGGCTGACCGGTGAACGTCGGGTCGCTCGCGACGAACCCGACCACCTTGACCACCCGCACTACCCGGTCCAGGGCCGCGACGGCGTCCCCACCGGGACCGGCCAGCAGGCTCCCGACCGCGGCGAGCGCGTTCAGCGCCGCGATGCGCGCCTGCTCCGTGGCGGCCGGCGGCGTGACCTGACCGGGCGTCAGCCCGACGATCCCCGTGACGGTCAGGCCCCCGGCGACGAACGGCAGCTGGCCGGACGTCCACACGTACGAGCCCGTGCGCACCGCGGGCACGTAGGCGCCGACGGGAGCGGCGGAGGACGGCAGCTGCAGACCCAGCTCGGCCAGACGGTCGGCGACGGACATCAGGCCTCCCGCGGGCGCTTGAGGTAGGCGACGAGGTTCCCGTCCTGGCCCTGCAGGACCGTGACCAGCTCCCAGCCGTCCACCCCCCACTGGTCGAGGATCGCCTTGGTGGCGTGGACGATCAGCGGGACGGTCGCGTACTCCCAGGCAGTGGCCATGCACCCACCCTAGGCGACGGCCGACGCCGGTCCGGTGCGCGTTCAGCGCACCGATCGGGCGTCGGCCGGCTCGCTCGTCGAACCCTCGCTCAGCGCACGTCGCCGGCGGTGGCGAGCTCGCTGCGCCACGACCGGACCTCGGGGCGACGACGCAGCAGCGCGCGCCGCTCCCGCTCGGTCATGCCGCCCCACACCCCGAAGTCCATCCGGCTGTCGAGCGCGTCGGCCAGGCACTCCAGCCGTACCGGGCACGTGCCGCACACCGACCGGGCGTCCCGTTGCGCCGAGCCCTCGACGAACAGGGCGTCCGGCGCCAGCTTGCCCTTGCCGCAGGCTGCCGACGCGGTCCAGTGGCCCTCCCGCGATGTCCAGGCCATCGCGCACCTCCTTGTCACGCGGGCACCCCCCCGAGCGCCCCCTGGTGGGGGACCGTACCGGGGAGTAGGCCGCTTGACGAGCCGCCGTTCGGGTCATCCTGCCTGGTGAGAAGCGTGGAAGCGCTACCAGACAAGCGTCCAGGTGTGTCCGTGATGCCGTGAACGTCCTGATCTTGCTGTCCAGCACAGGTAACCGGGACGAACGTCCCGGCCATGTGGGGACCGTCCAGCGGTGTGCACATACCGTGCAGACCCGGCTGGCACCAGGACGGTCCGCGGGACCGGGTCAGGTGTCCCCGTTACCCTGGCGGGCATGGCGTCCCCTGCCCGCTCGCCCCGTACGCACGGTCGCTTCATCCGGCCGGGCCAGGCGTTGGCCCTCTTCCTGGCGCTCGTGCTCGTCGCCGGAGTCGGCGGCGTGCTGGCCGCGGGCCTCGCACTGCCCGCGGTGGCGATCGCGAGCGGCACCACGAGCATGACGGTGAAGGCCTTCGACGGGCTGCCCACCGAGCTCGAGCAAGCCGCGCTCCCGCAGAAGTCGACCATTCTCACGGCGGACGGCAAGGTGCTGGCCACCTTCTACGACCAGAACCGGGTGGTGGTCCCGCTCGACCAGATCGCCCCGATCATGCAGAAGGCCGTGATCTCGGTGGAGGACAAGCGGTTCTACGAGCACGCGGGAATCGACGTGCAGGGCATGGCCCGGGCCGCGGTGAACACTCTGATCGGGCAGAAGGAAGGCGCCTCGACGCTGACGCAGCAGTACGTGAAGAACGTGCTGATCGAGGCGGCGCTCGCGATCCCCGACCCCGCGCAGCGGGCGCAGGCGCTGGCCGACGCGCGCGACAACTCCGGTTCCTCCGGCATGGCGCGCAAGCTTCGCGAGGCGAAGCTGGCGATCACGCTCGAGAAGACGATGACCAAGGACCAGATCCTCGAGAAGTACCTGAACATCGCCCAGTTCGGTGCCTCGTCGATCTACGGTGTGGAGTCGGCGGCGCAGTACTTCTTCGGCAAGCATGCCAAGGACCTGACATACCTCGAGGCAGCGACGATCGCCGGGATCACGCAGAGCCCGACGAAGTGGGACCCGGTGCTGAACCCGGCCGACTCCCAGAACCGCCGGGACACCGTGCTCGACCTGATGTACCAGCAGGGCTACATCACCCAGGCGGAGCGCGACAAGGGCGTCGCCACCCCCCTGAAGGACACCCTGCACGTCACGCCGATCAAGCAGGGCTGCATGACGGCGAACGACACGGTCGCCGGTTCTGGGTTCTTCTGCGACTACGTCACCAAGGTCATCCTCAACGACCCGGCGTTCGGCAAGACGCAGGCGGACCGGCAGTCGTTGCTGTACCGCGGTGGCCTGACGATCACCACCACGCTGATCCCGGGTGAGCAGACGGCGGCCGACGAGGAGGTCAAGGCGGGCGTGCCGGTGAACGACCCGTCGGGCATCGGCAGCGCGCTGGTCTCCGTCGAGCCCGGTACGGGCAAGATCACGTCGATGGCGGAGAACCGCGTCTACAACCCGATGCAGAACGCCGGCCCGGGTGAGACGGCGCTGAACTTCAACACGAGCTTCGAGTACGGCGGCTCGCGCGGGTTCTCCCCCGGCTCGAGCTACAAGGCCTTCACGCTGCTGGAGTGGCTGCGCCAGGGCCACTCGCTCAACGAGAAGGTCAACGCGACGCCGCTGCAGTACAACCTGTCGCAGTTCACCTCCTGCAAGGGCAAGCTGTCCGGCGTCTACAAGTTCAGCAACTCCGAGAGCAACCAGAACTACCCCCAGACGGTGCTCAGCGCGACGGCCAACTCGGTGAACTCCGCGTTCATCGCGATGGGCCTGCAGCTGAACCTGTGCAACATCGTCAACGGGGCAGCGGACCTCGGTGTGCTGCGCGCCGGTGACCCGAACGAGAAGGACCTGTCGGGCGACCCCCAGGGCGGCGTGCCGTTCGGGGCGTACGCGGGCAACATCCTCGGGTCGGAGCAGACGTCGCCGCTGATGATGGCCGGCGCCTACGCCGCGTTCGCCTCCGGCGGCGTGTTCTGCAAGCCGATCGCCATCACCGGCGTCACGGACGCGACCGGCAACAAGCTCAACGTGCCCAGCGCGGACTGCCAGCAGAAGGTCGAGCCGCAGTACGCCGCGGCGTTGGACTACGCGATGAGCAACGTCTGGAACGGCACGGCCAAAGCCGTCGGCGCACCGCCGTTCCCGGCGGCCGGCAAGACCGGTACCACGACCAAGAACGAGGAGCTGTGGTTCGTCGGCTTCACGCCGCTTCGTGCCACGGCGGTGTGGTCCGGCCAGGTCACGAACCAGCAGCAGACGTTGCACGGCGAGACGATCAACGGCAAGACGTACTACCAGGGACCGTTCGGCTCCGACATCTCGGCGCCGACCTGGAAGCGGTTCATGATGCGCATCATGGCCGGCCAGAACGTGCCGAACTTCCCGGCGGTGGGCAGCGACCAGCTGTACGGCAAGCAGGTCGGCGTGCCGAACGTCATCGGGCAGCCGCAGGACCAGGCCACCCAGACGCTGCAGAACGCCGGCTTCACCGTGCAGGTGGCGCCGAACCAGGTGACCTCCTCCGTGGCGGCCGGCTCGGTGGCGGGCCAGTCGCCCACCGGGACCGCGACACCGGGATCGACGGTCACCCTGGTGATCTCCGACGGGCAACCGGCCGCTCCGCCACCGCAGCCCCCGCAGCCTGCGCAGCCGGGCCCCGGGCCCGGTAACAGCGGTGGCGGTGGCGGTGGCGGTAACGGTCACTGATGGGAACCCTGACCCGTACGACGGGCGCACTGGCGCTCGCCGGCGCGGGCGCGCTCGCCTGGGGCGCCCTCGTCGAGGTCCACTGGTACGCCCTGCGCGAGGCCACCGTCCCCGTGCTGGCCCCCGGGCAGGCGCCGCTGCGCGTGCTGCACGTCTCCGACCTGCACCTGACGCCCGGTCAGCGGCGCAAGGTCGACTGGGTGCGCGACCTGGCGACCACGCGGCCGCACGTCGTCGTGAACACCGGTGACAACTGGGCCCACCTGGACGCGATGCCCGCGCTGCTCGAGGCGCTCGAGCCGCTGCTCGAGGTGCCGGGGGCCTTCGCCCTCGGCTCCAACGACTACGTCGCCCCGCAGCCCAAGAACCCGGCGCGATACCTGCAGCGGGATGCCCGCACGGCACAGGTGGAGCCGGTGGCGCTGCCGTGGCGTGAGCTGGTGCGGCGGTTCACCTCGGCCGGTTGGGTCGACCTGGACAACCACCGGGGCGTGCTCGACGTCGACGGCCGGCGCATCTCGCTGGTCGGGACGGACGACGCGCACCTCGACCGCGACCGCTTCCCCGCCGCGGGCGGCCCCGACGACGTGCGGGGAGCCGGGAGCCCGGTGGACCTGCACGTCGGCGTGACCCACGCGCCGTACCGGCGGGTGCTGGACGCGATGCTCGACGACGGCGTCGACCTGGCCATCGCGGGGCACACCCACGGCGGACAGCTGGGTCTGCCGTTCTGGGGCGCGCTGGTGACCAACTCCGACCTCGACACACGGCGGGCGAAGGGTCTGCACGGCTGGCCCGGCCCACGTCCGGACCGCCCGGACGGCGGCGACTCGATGTGGCTGCACGTCTCGGCCGGCCTCGGGACCTCGCCGTACGCGCCCGTGCGGTTCGCGGTGCGGCCCGAGGCCACCCTGCTGACGCTCGTCCCCCGCTGAGTCCCGGACGGCCGGCAGGCCGACGTCGTGCTGCCAGGGCGCTGCCTCCCGCGTCTCCGAGGCGATTTCCTCGCCCGTGGCGGCGTCGGCTATCCTTGCCAGGTTCCTCCGGGGTGTGGCGCAGCTTGGTAGCGCGCTTCGTTCGGGACGAAGAGGTCGTGGGTTCGAATCCCGCCACCCCGACCCGGAGACGACGACGGCCCTTGACCGGCAGAAGTGCTGGTCAAGGGCCGTCGTCATGTGTGGTGAACGGTCCGGTCCCTACGGGTGGTGGAGCGCTCACCCGCCCGCGGGACGTCGAGGCTCGGCGCGGCGCCCGGCAGACTGGTC
>NCKG01000159.1:0-4959 GCA_002279095.1 Cellulomonas sp. 14-74-6 | reverse complement strand
GTCGACCGGCATGCCGGGCGTCGCACCGTGGCCGGCGATCAGCACGCGGCCGGTGGCGAGTCCGTCGAGCGTCACGTGCCGGGGCTCGTCGGCGAAGCCGAGCAGGACGACGAGCGTCGCGCCCTGCGCCGACCGGCGGTAGGCGTACACGTCCGGACCGGCGTCGAGCGCCGCGTAGTCGCCGCCGACCAGGCACGGATGCGTCCGACGCAGCCGCAGCAGGTCTCGGTACAGGCTCAGCAGCGAGCCCGGGTCGGTCGTCTGGGTCGCCACGTCGACACCGGCCGCCGGGACCGGCCGCCACGGGTGACCCGTCGTGAACCCCGCACCGGGCTGGGACAGGTCCCACTGCATCGGGGTGCGCAGGGGGTCGCGGCCGTTGGGGTCGGTGGCGAGCTCGGCCGGGACGGGCACGTCCGTCATGCCGATCTCCTCGCCGTAGTACAGGAACGTGGCGCCTGGCAGCGTGGCGAGCATCACCGCGGCGACGCGGGTGCGGGGGTCCGGCTGCGCCGGGTCGGGGCCCGACGCGCCGAGGTGCGGTGCGTCGACGTGCGACGGTTCCGGATGCCGCAGCGCGTACCGGGTGGCGTGCCGGGGGATGTCGTGGTTCGACAGGGCGTGCGTCGGCCAGCCGCCCACCGCCAGCACGTCCGCCATCTGCTCGCCGCCCGCCCGGAACGCGTCCGCGCTCCACGGGTTGCTCCAGAACCCGAAGTCGAACACCAGCGGCAGCTCGTCGTCGCTGCCGTGGTACGCCAGCCGCCGCCCGGGGTGGTGCACGCCCACCTCGCCGACCAGCACAGTCCCCGGGTACTCGTCCACCACCGCGCGGATGCCGCGCAGCACCTCGTGCACGAAGGGGTCGCCCATGCTCCGGTGCTGCCGGTCGTCCAGCTGCGTGGCGATCCGCAGGTGCGCGACGTCGGGCGGGTTGTCCCGCAGCAGCGCGTCCTTGCCGAGCCGGTGCGGGGCGTCGATGCGGAAGCCGTCCACCCCGCGGTCCAGCCAGAACCGCAGCACCTGGTGCATCGCCTCGCGCACGGCCGGGTTGCGCCAGTCGAGGTCCGGCTGCTCGGCCGTGTACGAGTGCAGGTAGTACTGGCCGGTGGTCGGGTCGAGGGTCCACGCGGGGCCGACGCGCGCGAAGGCGGACAGCCAGTTGGTCGGCGGGCCGCCGTCCGGTGCCGGGTCGCGCCACACGTAGAAGTCCCGGTGGGGGTCGTCGCGGGAGCTGCGCGCCTGCTCGAACCACGGGTGCTGGTCCGACGTGTGGTTCGGCACGTAGTCGAGCAGCACGCGCAGCCCGCGCCGGTGCGCCTCCTCGACCAGGTGCTCGGCGTCCGCGAGCGTGCCGAACCGCGGGTCGACGTCGCAGTGGTCGGCGACGTCGTAGCCGAAGTCGACCATCGACGACCGGTAGATCGGGGACAGCCAGATCGCGTCGACGCCCAGGCTGCCGGGAGCGCCGGCGAGGTGGTCCAGGCGCTGCACGATGCCGCGCAGGTCCCCCGTGCCGTCCCCGTCGGAGTCCATGAAGCTCAGCGGGTAGACCTGGTACACGGTGGCGTTGCGCCACCACTCGGACGTGACCACCCGGCCATCGAACCCCCGGTCCGCCGGTGCCGCGCGTCCGACCCGGCGAGGGTCGCGGCGTGTCGGCGCGCCACGCGCCGGATCGGGCAGTGCCTGTGCGCTGCACCCCTGGTGCACGTACAGCGGGCGTACGCCGCGAGAAACAAGGCCGGGTGCGGTCCCAGCATCCGCCACCCTTGCGCGGCCGCCGGCACGTCCCGCGTGAACGGCTCGGCACGCAGCAGGTCCACGCCGAACGTCCCAGGCGCTCAGGTCCGGTGAGGTGCGGGTGAACACCGTCTTGGGGATCCGGTTCATCGCCTGGGCGAACGGGTCGGTGCGCCGCGGCCACAGCCCCGCGAAGAGCTCCCACGTGCGCCGGCCCAGCAGGAGCGTGCCGGTTTCCAGCAGGGGTCCCAGGCGGAACTTGCGCCCGACGGCGGCACCCTTCGGCTGCACACGCTGCAGGTGCTCAGCGTCGGGTCCGGCGGCGTGGCGCGCAACGTGGTGTTCCAGGACCGGGACGTGTTCGCCGCCTTCGGCCTGCCGCCGGTGCTGGAGCCGCCGGTGCTGCGGCCGCCAGCCTGAGCCGGTGGCTCCCACCGGCCTTCGGCGGGAACCCAGTCAGAGCACGGCGAGCGCGGTGCCGGCCACCACGAGGGTCGCGATGATCTCGCCGATGCCGATGGCCTTAGGGGTGGCCCGGGGCCAGCGCCGCGGCACCACCGCTGCCCGCACGGCGAGCAGCACCCCCACCGTCCCCAGCAGCGGGTGCACGACGAACCCGGCCACGGCGATCGCCACGTGGTACCCGATGGACCACGCCAGCACGGCGCGCCGACCGCGCTCGCGGATCATCGTCTTGACGTACAGGACGGTCCCCCAGAAGTAGGCGAGCAGGACGACGGCCGCGAGCTCCACGTGTCCCGGCGCCACCCCGGACCCGTCGACCAACGACCGTCCCCACACCACCGCCGACAGTGCCGCCTCCGCCGGCGCCCGCGACCCGAGGCCGGCCGCGACCACCGTCATCAGGCAGGCGGCGAGCACCGTCACCGCGTCGTTGGCCCACGACCGGTCGGCCCGCCGCACCGACGCGCCGAGGCTGATGCCGAGCAGCACGGCGTACACCGGCGCCCACACCAGGAGCCCCGGGGTGACGACGAGCAGCGCGCCGCCCACCAGCACCGCCGCGACGCCGTAGGCGCGCACCGGCGGCAGGTACCGGGCCTTGCGTCCGGACCGCAACCACAAGGCCAGGGCGTTGTACGCCAGGTACGCGACCAGCCAGGCGGCCAGCAGCAGCCCGTGCCGCCACGCCGTGCCGGACATCACCGCACCCACCACGGGCGGTACCACGAGCATCGCCCACGCGCCGTGCTGCTGCGGCACCCACCCGGGCCCGCGCCGCCGCCGGCCCGCCGGCCGGCTCGCTGGCCCGCCTGCCGGCCTGCCCGTCGGCCTGCCCGTCGGCGTGCCGGTCGGCATGCCGGTCGGGGGGTCCGTCGGAGGCTGCGCTGCGCGGGTCACAACCGCCAGCGTGCCAGCCCGCCGCCCGCGGCATCATCTGCCAGCCGGGCCACCGGGGGCCCCATCTCACCCGGGCGCATCTCTGCGGGTGTGCGTCCGGAGTACGCACGCCCCGCCGGCGGCTCAGGGCACGTGGGGCGTGGGGGCGGCCGTGTCGGTCCCGGAGGGGCGCGGGGCGTGGCGGTCGAGGAACTCGTACACCTCGGTGGTGTCCACGCCGGGGAACACCCCCACCGGCAGGGCGGCGAGCAGGGACGCGTGCGGCCGGGCGGACGGCCACGAGCGGTCCGCCCAGCGGTCGGCCAGCGGCTCCGGCGGCTGACGGCAGCACGTCGGGTCGGGGCAGCGGGAGGCGGTGCGCTCCGTCGTCTCGCGGCCGCGGAACCAGCGCACGTGCGCGAACGGCGTGCCGACGCTGACGGAGAACGCCCCCTGCGACGACGGCTGCACCCGGGACGTGCACCAGAACGTGCCGGACGTCGTGTCCGTGTACTGGTAGTAGGGGCTGAACCGGTCCGCCAGACCGAAGACGACGCGCGCCGTCCACTGCCGGCACACCGGCTGCCCCTCGATGGCGCCCAACGCGTCGGACGGGAACACCACGCCGTCGTTCTCGTAGGCCTTGTGCAGGGTGCCGCCCTCGTGGACCTTCATGAAGTGCACCGGGATGCCGAGGTGCCGGGTGGCCAGGTTGGTGAACCGGTGCGCCGCCGTCTCGTACGGCACCGCGAACCGGTCCCGCAGGTCCTCCACCGACAGCTGCCGTTCGGCCTTGGCCTCCTGCAGGAAGGGCACGGCGCTGTCCTCCGGCAGCAGCAGCGCCGCGGCCAGGTAGTTCGCCTGCACCCGCTGCCGCAGGAAGTCGGCGTAGTCCCGCGGTTCGCCGTGCCCCAGCACGTGCGAGGCGAGCGCCTGCAGCAGCGGTGAGCGCGAGTCCGACGAGCCGGGGTTGCCCGCGGGCAGGTAGATGCGGTGGTTCGCCAGGTCGGTGACGCTGCGGGTGGAGTGCGGCAGGTCGCTGACGTAGTGCAGCGTGAAGCCGAGGTGCGCGGCGATGTCGCTCGCGCTGCGCTGCGTGAGCGGCCCGCCGGGGTGGTGCACGGCGGCGAGGATCTCCGCCGCCTTCTTCTCCAGGTCGGCGAAGTGGTTGTCCTGACGGCGCATCAGGTGCCGCAGCTCCACGTTCGCGCGGCGGGCCTCCTCCGGAGTCGCCGCGCGCTCGTCACGGAGCTTGTCGATCTCGCCGTGCAGGGCGAGCAGCGCCCGCAGCGCCTCGTCGGGAACGGTCTTCGAGATCCGGAACGGCGCGATGCCGAGGGCCTGGAACGTCTGCCCCTTCATCGCGCGCTCGACCGCGACCTCCATCGCGGCGCGCTCGTCGAGGGGCTGCTCGGCGAGGATCTGGTCGATCGTCGTGTCCAGTGCGCGGGCGATCAGCTGCAGCTGGGTGAGCTTCGGCTCGCGCTTGCCGGTCTCGATCATGGACACCTGGCTCGGCGCCCGGTCGATCGCCGTCGCGAGCTGCTCGAGGGTCAGCCCCGCCGCCGTGCGGAGCTGCCGGATGCGGCGCCCGATCGTGAGAGCGTCGACCTCTTCTGCCGTGTCTGCGATGACCATGCCGCCGATTCTGTCACGAAAACAGAAATCTGACCAAACTTCTCCTCTCCTTTGGTCTGGTCGGCGCCGGATCTTCACTCAGAGTGGTCTCAAGCCACCCCGGCACAGATGCCGGACCGGATCCACTCACGGAGGAGACAGATCATGACCATTCCCACCGCGTCGCCGACCGCCCCGATCCGGACCGTCGGCACCGCCGTCTCCGGCACCGAGGGCCCCGCGATCCGCATCACCGGC
>NCKG01000158.1:0-4990 GCA_002279095.1 Cellulomonas sp. 14-74-6 | reverse complement strand
ACGGCAGCCGCAGCGCGGGCAGCGACCCGTCGCGACGACGCACCTCCTGCGCCAGCTCGGGCAGCGCCTGCGCCGCGGCGGTCAGTGCCGAGCGCGTGTCGGCCAACGAGAACCGGACGCCGCCGCTGGTGGACAGCACGTCCACCTCGTCGGACACGGCCCGCACCGCCGCGAAGCCCACCCCGAACCGCCCGACGACACCCGTGTGCGCAGGACCGGCCTCCGGACGCTTGGCCGACGCCCGCATCGAGGACAGGGACGCGACACCCGCGGAGTCCAGCGGAGCGCCCGTGTTGGCCGCCACCAGCACCGCCGTGCCGTCGTCCGCGTGGTCGAGCCGCAGCAGCAGCCGGCCCGGCACCCCCGCGCGAGTCGCGGCGTCCGCCGCGTTCTGCGCCAGCTCGACGACGACGCGGTCGCGGTAGTAGCCGCGGGCGTGGTCCTCCTCCGTGTTGGCGTCCTCCCGCAGACGGGCCGGTGAGGAGCGCCAGGCGGTGAGCACCGCCGCCCGCAGGCGTGCGGTGTCGAAGGCGTCGACGGTCATGACGAGGACGCCGGGGCGGTCAGGACTCGGGCTCGGTCACCGGCTCCGGGTCCGTGACGGGCTCGGGCGGCGTCGCCGGCTCGGGCTCGGTCTCCGGCTCGGGGGCCGTCTCCGGTTCCGGCTCGGTCACGGGCGCGGCCTCCGGCTCGGGCTCCTGCTCCGGCACGACCGCAGCCTGCGGCGCCGCGACGGGCGGGCGCACCAGCTCCACGACCTCGAGCGCCGACTCGTCGATCAGCGGGTCCGGGGCCGGCCACTCGCTCGGCGGCTGCTCCACATCGGTCTCCGAGTGGGCACCGCAGCCGTGGTCGAGGCTGACGACGCGCCCGTCGTCCGGCGACCACTCGTTGGCGCACACGGCGAACACCTGACCGAGCGCACCCTGCACCGGCACCATGAACCCGCACGTCGCACAGGCTGCCGCCGAGGCCAGCGCACCCGGTGACGTGGGCCCACGGCTGCCGCGGTACCACCGCTCGGCGGCCTCCTCGCGGCCCACCGGCGAGAGGACCCGCACGCGGGCCAGCGCCAGCTCGTCGATCGCGACGCCGTCCTGCTCGTCGTCACCCGTGGGAGTCCAGCCGGGCTCCAGCCGCGGGTCGTCCGCCCGGAAGGGCAGCACGTCACCCGGGCCGACGTCGCCAGGACGCAGCCGCTGCGACCACGGCACCCACGCGTTGGCGAGGATCGCGTCGGCACCGGGCAGCAGCTCCGCCTCGCACACCGTCGCCACCCGGCCGCGCGGCACGCGGGCCACCGTGACCGTCCACTCCCAGCCGCGGTAGCCGCGCGCCAGGCTGGCGAACCGGTGCGCGACCAGGCGCTCCGCCTCGTGCACCGCGCCGAGGTACTCGCCGACGTCTGCCGGGTCCTCCGCGAGCTCGACCGCCACCTCGCGCGCGAGGTCGACCGCGCGCTCGAGGACGGCGTCCTTGGTGGCCGCCACGTCAGGCCTCGAGGTCGTCGGCGACCGCCCGGAGCAGCTGCGCGTACTTCGTGGCGCGCTCCTTCTCGGGATAGCGGCCGCGGCGCAGGTCGTTGCCGACCTTGTCGAGCACCTTGATCAGGTCCTCGACCACCACGGCCATCTCGTCGGCCGGCCGACGTCGCGCCTTGACCACGGACGGGACCGGGTCGAGCAGCGTCACGGACAGGGCCTGCGGGCCACGTCGCCCGTCGGCCACACCGAAGTCCACCTTCGTGCCGGGCTTGGGTGCGGTGACACCCGCGGGCAGCGCGGAGGCGTGCAGGAACACCTCACCGCCGTCATCGCTGGCGATGAAACCGAAACCACGCTCGGCGTCGAACCACTTGACCTTGCCGGTGGGCACGGAACACCCCTTGCCTCGTAAGAACACAGACGAGCCCAGGCTACCGGCCGCACCCCAGCGCTTTCGCCCGGGGGCCATGACGCGGCTCGCCGGAGCCGCCGGCCCGGGCGCGGAGGAGGGCGGCGTGCTGTGCTGGGCGGATGAGAGCGCCGACGGATCGGGGCGGATCCGGCGCCGAGGCGCGGGGTCGGCTGCTCGCGCTCCGCGCCGCCGTCGAGGCGCGGCTGGCCGGCGTGACGACGAGCCGGTCCGACGTGGTGGACGCGGCACGCGGCTCGAACGTCGACGACGAGCACGATCCCGAAGGCGCGACGATCGCCTTCGAACGAGCCCAGCTGGAGGCGCTGGCCGGCGACGCCCGCGTCGCCCTGGCCGAGGTCGATGCCGCTCTGGCGCGGCTGGACGACGGCAGCTACGGCATCTGCACGGTGGGCGGTGAGCCGATCCCGGCCGAGCGGCTGGCCGTGCGTCCCACCGCCACGACGTGCGTGCAGCACGCCGGTCGCTGAGCCGGCCGACCCCCGTCAGCCCTGCGCCAGGCGGTCCATCGCCAGCGCGGCCAGGATCGCCGGACCGACGGCGAGCGCCGCGTCGTCGAACCGGGCCTGCGGCGAGTGGTTGTACGGAGCCGTCACCGGGTCGACGCCGCGGGGTGTCGCGCCCAGGCCGAGGAACGCCCCCGGGACCTGTTCCAGCACGTAGGAGAAGTCCTCCGACCCCGGGATGGGCTGTGGTGCGACCGCGAACCCGGCATCGCCGACCAGCCCGCGCGCCAGCTCGGACGCCCGGTCGAACTCCAGCGGGTCGTTGACGGTCACCGGGTAGCCGGCCCGCCACTCGACGCGTGCGGTCATGCCGTGGGCGGCGGCCACGTGCTCGCACAGCCTGCGGATCGACTCCTCGGCACGCGCGCGGCTGACGGTGGAGAAGGAGCGCACGGTCGCCGCGATGGTCGCCGTGTCCGGGATGACGTTGGTCACCGTGCCGGCCTCGAGGCGGCCGACACTGAGCACCACCGGGTCGAACACGTCGAACTGCCGGGTCACCATCGCCTGCAGGCCCAGCACCAGCTCGGCGGCGACGGGCACAGGATCGGCGGCCAGGTGCGGCATCGAGCCGTGACCGCCGCGACCCAGCACGGTGATCCGTACCTCGTCGGCGGCCGCCAGGATCGGCCCGGGACGGCTGACCAGCCCGCCGGCCGGCACCAGCGACGCCATCACGTGCAGCCCGTAGGCGGCCACCACGCGGGAGCCGGCGGCGTCGAGCACACCCTCCTCGATCATGATCCGGGCGCCGCCGTCGCCCTCCTCCCCCGGTTGGAACATCAGCACCACGGAACCGGCCAGGTCCGCCCGACGGGCGGCCAGCAGGCGGGCCGCCCCGACCAGCCCGGCGACGTGCAGGTCGTGGCCGCAGGCGTGCATCACCCCGGGGTGCTGCGAGGTGAACTCCTCGCCGGTGTCCTCCGTGACGGGCAGCGCGTCCATGTCGCCGCGCAGCAGCACGGCCGGCCCCGGACGGCCGCCGCGCAGCACCGCCACCACGGAGTCGAGGGCCGTGCCGGTGGTGAACTCCAGGTCCAGGCCGTCGAGCGCCTCGAGCACCAGCCGCTGGGTGGTCGGCAGCCGAAGGCCCACCTCGGGGACGCGGTGCAGGGCGTGCCGCAGCGCGACGACGTCCGCCAGCTGGGCGGCCGCCTCGGTGCGCAGGGTGGTGAGGGTGGTCCGGTCGAGGGTCATGCCAGCTCCTCCGTCGTCGTCACCGGTGCCGTCGTCGGGCGCTGCTCCGCGCGCTCCCCCGCGAGCGTGCCCGCCAACGTGTCCACCGGGTACATCAGCCGCTCGTGCACCTGCCAGGAGCCGACCGCCGAGACGCCCAGCCCGATCCCGGCGTACACCGGAACCCAACCGAACGCGCCGTGGTAGGGGAGCCAGCCGTGCGCCAGCCCGAGTCGGCCGTGTACCGGCCCGTGTGCTGGGCGATCTCCGGCAGGTACACCGAGCCGAAGTGGACGCCGCTGGACGAGCCGATGGTGGGCACGAAGGCGAGCAGCATCCGCCCGCGGTGTGCCCGCAGCAGGGGCCGCACCGGGACCGGGCCGGCGGCGCGGACCTGCCCGAGCACGGGCCTCTCGGGCACGACGGTGCGGATCCACAGCCCCAGCAGCCCGCACGCGGCGGCCACGCCGAAGGCGCCATCGCGGGCGCGCGGCCGCCCGTCCTGCGGCGACGGCCGGCCGACGGGCAACCACCAGCACGTGCGTATCGTGGTGCGGATGTCCACGTTCACCGACCGGCTGCGGGCGCGCACCGACGACGAGCTCGTCACGCTGCTGCGCCTGCGGCCGGACCTGGGCAGCCCGTCGCCGGCGACGCTGGCGTCGCTGGCCGTGCGCGCCACCTCGCGGATGAGCCTGGAACGGGCGCTCGCCGCCGTCGACGCCGCGGTGCTGCAGGCGCTCGAGGCGGTCGTCGCGCTGGCGGCCCAGGAGCCGCCGACCCGGGACCAGGTGCTCGCGGCGGTCGCGGGGCCTGCGGAGGCGGCGGCCGACCGCGCGCTCGTCGGACGGGCCCTGGACGACGCCGTCGCGCGCGCACTCGTCTGGGCCGACGACTCCGGCCGCCTGCACCCGAGCCCCGGGCTCGCCGAGGTGCTCGGCCCCTACCCCGCCGGCCTCGCCGCTCCCACGGCCACGTCCACCCGTCCCGGCGTGCCCCCGCCGCCGGCGGACGTGCACGCGCTGCTCGCCGAGGCACCGGCCGGCGCCCGCGCCGTCCTCGAGGCACTGGCGTGGGGGCCGCCGATCGGGATCGCCCCCGAACCGTCGACGGCGGCAGGTCGGACCGTCGCGTGGCTCGTGCGGCGAGGCGCCCTGCGGGCGACGGACGCCCGGCACGTCGTCCTGCCGCGCCCGGTCGCCCTCGCGCTGCGCGGCGGTCGGACGCACCCGGAGGTCGCGCGGGAGCCGATGCCCTCGGTGGGCCGCCGGTGGCCGGCGTCCCTGGTGGGAGCGGAGTCGGCGACGGCCGCGGAGCGGACGGTGCGCCTGGTCGGGGCGCTGGTCGACGGGTGGGGCCGCACGCCCCCGGCGGTCCTGCGCGCCGGTGGCCTC
>NCKG01000157.1:0-5010 GCA_002279095.1 Cellulomonas sp. 14-74-6 | reverse complement strand
CCATACCGCGGCGGAAGGCGGCACGGATGCCGTTGACGTTGACGGTGGCGACGCTCAGCACCGGCACATCGTGCCCGACGCCACCGACATCCCCTCCGACCAGGTCAGCGACCGGCGTAGGCCGCCTCGAGCGGAGCCACCTCGAGCTTCGACATCGTGAGCATGACGGCCATCGCGCGGGCGACGCCGGCGGGGTCGGACCCGCTCATCACGCGCATCAGGCCGGCGGGCACCACCTGCCACGACACGCCGAACCGGTCGACGAGCCACCCGCACCGACCCGGCTGCCCGCCGTCGGCGGTGAGCGCGTCCCAGTACCGGTCGACCTCCTCCTGGGTGTCCACCTGCAGGAGCACGGAGAAGGCCGCGTCGAGCCGGAGGGCGGGGCCGCCGTTCAGGAACGTGAACGGCACGCCGACCAGCTCGAGCTCGACGACGAACGGCGCACCGTCCGCCACACCAGGTGTGCCGGCCGGCGCCTGCACCACCGAGGTGACCCTCGTGTCCGGCAGCAGCGCGGCGTAGTGCTGCGCCGCCGGTAGCGCCTGGTCGTCGAACCACAGGTGCGAGCGAACCGTCGTCATGACCGACTCCGTCCCCGGCGCCCCGTGCAGGCACCGTCAGCCGTACCGACCGTCCGCACCACGCGATCTCACCGCGGGGCGGACCGGGCTGCCGCGCCGTGGGGTCGGACGCGGCACCCGGCCACCGCCGGCGACGAGCTCAGGCGAGGATGCGCTCCGCGGCCTCGACCACGTTGGTGAGCAGCATCGCCCGTGTCATCGGCCCGACGCCGCCCGGGTTGGGCGACACCCACGCCGCCACCTCGCGCACCGCCGGGTCCACGTCGCCCACCACACGAGACCGGCCCGTCGCCGGGTCGGTCACCCGCGAGACCCCGACGTCCACCACGACGGCACCGGGCCGCACCATGTCCGCCGTCACGATGCCCGGCACCCCCGCCGCGGCGACCACCACGTCGGCGTTGCGCGTGTGCGCCGCCAGGTCCGCCGTCCCGGTGTGGGTCAGCGTCACCGTGGCGTTGAGCTCCCGGCGCGTGAGCAGCAGCCCGATGGACCGCCCAACGGTCACCCCGCGACCGACGACCACCACGTCCGCGCCGCGCAGGTCGACCCCGTGCCGGGTGAGCAGCTCGACGATGCCGCGCGGCGTGCACGGCAGCGGTGACGTCACCGGCTCGTTCACGCGCAGCACCAGCCGGCCGAGGTTGGTGGGGTGCAGCCCGTCGGCGTCCTTCGCCGGGTCGATCAGCTCCAGCACGCGGTGCGTGTCGATGCCCTTGGGCAGCGGCAGCTGGACGATGAACCCGGTGCAGTCCGGGTCCTCGTTCAGCCGCCTGACCGCCGCCTCGATCTGCTCCTGCGTCGCGTCGGCCGGCAGGTCCTCCCGGATCGAGGAGATGCCCACCTGGGCGCAGTCGCGGTGCTTGCCCTCGACGTAGAGCCGCGAGCCGGGGTCGTCCCCGACCAGCAGCGTGCCGAGCCCCGGGCGCAACCCCCGGGCCGCCAGTGCGGCGACCCGGGAGGTGAGCTCGTCCTTGATGGCGGCTGCGGTGGCGGTACCGTCCAGCAGCTGCGCCGTCATCAGTACTGCCTCAGACCGGCGTACAGCGGGAAGGCCGCGGTCAGCCTGGCCACGCGGGAGCGCAGCGCGTCGACGTCCGCCGCGGCACCGTCCACCAGCGCGGTGGCGATGACGTCCGCCACCTCGGTGAACTCGGCCGCACCGAAGCCACGGGTCGCCAGCGCCGGCGTGCCGATGCGCAGGCCCGACGTGACGCGCGGGGGCCGCGGGTCGAACGGCACGGCGTTGCGGTTCACGGTGATGCCCGCGTCGTGCAGCAGGTCCTCGGCCTGCTGGCCGTCCAGCGGCGAGCTGCGCAGGTCCACGAGCACCAGGTGCACGTCCGTGCCGCCGGTGAGCACCGAGACCCCGGCGTCCCGCACGTCCGCGGCCGACAGGCGCTCCGCGATGATCTTGGCGCCCTCTAGCGTGCGGCGCTGGCGGTCGGCGAACTCCGGGGTACCGGCGATCTTGAACGCGACGGCCTTCGCAGCCACCACGTGCATCAGCGGGCCACCCTGCTGACCGGGGAAGACGGCCGAGTCGATCTTCTTCGCGTACTCCTCGCGCGACAGGATGAAGCCGGAGCGCGGCCCGCCGATCGTCTTGTGCACGGTCGACGAGACGACGTCGGAGTGGGGCACGGGCGACGGGTGCAGCCCGGCGGCGACGAGGCCGGCGAAGTGCGCCATGTCCACCCAGAGCTTGGCGCCCACCTCGTCGGCGATCTCGCGGAACGCCGCGAAGTCCAGGTGCCGCGGGTACGCCGACCAGCCGCCGATGATGACGGCCGGACGGTGCTTGAGCGCCGCCTCACGCACCGCCTCGGGGGTGATCAGGAACGACTCGGGGTCCACCCCGTACGCCGCGACGTCGTACAGCCGGCCGGAGAAGTTGATCTTCATGCCGTGGGTCAGGTGACCGCCGTGCGCCAGCTGGAGGCCGAGGATCCGGTCGCCGGGCGTGGCCAGCGCGTGCAGCACGGCCGCGTTGGCCGTCGCACCCGAGTGCGGCTGCACGTTGGCGTGCTCGGCACCGAACAGCGCCTTGGCACGGTCGATCGCGATGGTCTCGGCGATGTCGACCTGCTCGCAGCCGCCGTAGTACCGCTTGCCGGGGTATCCCTCGGCGTACTTGTTGGTCAGCACCGACCCCTGCGCCTGCAGCACCGCGCGCGGGACGAAGTTCTCGCTGGCGATCATCTCCAGCGTGCCCTGCTGCCGGGCGAGCTCACCGTCCAGGACGGCGGCGATGTCGGGGTCGAGCTCGGCGATGGACTGATCCATCAGATCGGTCATGGTGGCGCTCCGTTCGCAGTCAGCGGTGGGCGGCGGCCGGCGACGGGCACCCCGCACCGTGGTGGTGGGTGACCGGGGGCCCAGGCGTCCGACCCGCTGGTCCTGCTGCTGCGTCGCTCCCCGGTGGTGACCCACCCGTTGCGCCAGTCGCGACCCGCCAAGACTACCAACGGGTCCGTCGCCTGCCGCCAGCCCGTCTCAGGACGACCTGCCGTCTCAGGACCCCCGCCCGCGGCCACGGATCGGACCGGGGCCGTCAGTCGTGCGCGGGCGGCTCGCCTGGAGGCCACCTACTTCGGCACGCGGCACGCCCTGCTGGCCCAGCTCCCGCTGTCGGGCTCGGCGCTGCGCGTACTCCCCGCCGGCCTCGTGCTGCTCCTCGTCGCCCGACGCCTGCCGCACGGCCGCTGGTGGTGGCGCTCCGCCGTGCTGGGCCTGCTCAACACCAGCGTGTTCTTCGTGCTCGTGTACGTCGCGTCGCAGCGGCTGCAGACCAGCCCGGCCTCGACCGTCATGGCGACGTCCCCGTTCGTGCTCATGGCTGGTGGCCCGACCACTCCTCGGCCAGCACCCGACGCGCTCCGCTCTCGTCGGCGCCGCGCTCGGCGTGCTCGGCGTCGTCGCGATGCTGACCACACGCGCCGTGCGCCCCGATCCGCTCGGCATCGCGGCCTCGGTCAGCGCGATGGTGATGTCGTCCGTCGGCTACGGGCTGGCGAGGCGCTGGCGCGACGACGTGGACGTCGTCAGCTCGGCGGCCTGGCAGCTGGTGGGCGGCGGCCTGCTGCTGGCCCCGGCGGCCCTGCTCGTCGAGGGTCCGCCGCCGGGGCTGGGACCCGAGGCCCTCCTCGCCGTCGGACACGTGACGCTGGTCGCCACGGCACTGGCCTACCTGGCCCTGGTTCTCGGGCCTGCGCCGCCTTCCCACCTCAGCCGTCGGACTGCTCGGCCTCCTGAACCCGGTCACGCCTGCGGGCACCCCTCGTCCGGGGCGGGGCGCCCGTCCCGAGCTCGGCCGACGAGTCCCCGTGGCTCTCCGAGCCGTGCGGCGTCAGTCCTCGGTAGCGGCACCGTCGTCGGCGGGCTCCAGCTCCTCGCCGGGGTCCCGACCCAGGAACCGGCGCAGGTAGGCGTAGGTCAGGTCCCCCGCCGTCCGGTCGTGCTGGTACTCGTAGCCCCGCCGCGTGTACATCGCGATGTTCTGCACGGAGTCCCGCGCGGTGAAGATCCACACCTCGCTGATGCCGTCCGGCAGGAACGTGGCCACGGCGTCCAGGAGGTGGGTGCCAACACCCTTGCCCTGCTGGTCGGGAGCCACCGCGAACCGGCCCAACGTCGCCTTGGACCCCTCGACCAGCACGCGGATCGAGCCGACCAGCCGGTGCCGCTGCCACATGCCGACCGTGATCACACCCGGTGCGGACAGGTCCGCGCGCAGCTCCTTGAGCGTCTGCGTCAGCGGCGGGATGAAGGGGTCGTTGGCGAGCTGCGCCTCCGTCACGAACGCAGCCCGACGCAGCGTCAGCAGCTCGCCGGCGTCCTCCGCGGTGACGAGGCGGATCTCGATGTCGTCGGCCGTCATGCGGCCATCGTCCCAGGCCTCGCGCCGACCGCACTACTCTCGGGCCTCGTGTCCCCCACCACAGACACCGACGCCACCGCCTGGGTGCTGACCCTGTCCTGCCCCGACCGCCCCGGCATCGTCGCCGCGGTCGCCGGCCTGCTGGCCGAGCACGGGGGGAACATCACCGAGTCGCAGCAGTTCGGGGACGCCGACTCGGGCCTGTTCTTCATGCGCGTGCAGGTGACGGCAGCGGCCTCGCGGGAGGCGCTGGAGACGGCGCTCACGGCGCTGGCGGAGCGGTTCGACCTCACCTGGGAGCTCGACGTCGCCGGTCGAGCGGTCCGGACCCTGGTGATGGTCTCCACCGCGGCGCACTGCCTGAACGACCTCGCCTTCCGCCAGCGGTCGGAGGGCCTGCCGATCGACATCGTCGCCGTCGTGTCCAACCACGAGGTGCTGCGCCCGCTGGCCGAGTTCTACGACATCGACTTCCACCACCTGCCCGTCAGCCCCGACACCAAGGCGCAGGCCGAGGCGCGGCTGCTCGAGCTGGTCGACCAGCTC
>NCKG01000156.1:0-5015 GCA_002279095.1 Cellulomonas sp. 14-74-6 | reverse complement strand
CGGACACCGCCCTGATCGAGCGTGCCGTCGTCGGCACCGAGCTGGCCGTCAGCGTCCTCGATACCGGGGACGGTCCGTTCGCCCTGCCCGCGGTCGAGATCGTCACCGACGGTCCGTACGACTACGACGCCCGCTACAACCCGGGCCGCACCGAGTACTTCACCCCCGCCCGGTTGTCCGACGCGCTCGCCGAGCGGGTCGGCGCCGTGGCCGTCGCCGCGCACCAGGCGCTCGGCCTCGCCCGCATCTCCCGCACCGACCTCATCGTCGACGCGGACGGGACGCCGTGGTTCCTCGAGGTGAACGTGGCGCCCGGGATGACCGAGACCTCGTTGCTGCCGCAGGCGGCCGAGGCGGCCGGGTTCGGGCTCGGACCGCTGTACCGGTCACTGGTCGACGCCGCGATCGCTGCCTACGACAACGGCACGGCCACCGACCACCTGGACACCCGGGTCACCACCGACGCCTGACCGCCGCCCGGCACGGCACCCACCCGCACGGGGTCCGAGCACCGGCACGGCCACGGGCGTGACACCGCCCCAGCGCCACGGCACCCCGCCGCCCACGTCCCTGCGGCGCCGACAGGGCCGATGCGGCTTCGTCCATCCGGCTCCCCGGCGTCCGCCTGGTTCTCCCGCGTCCCGATGCCCCGGCGCCCGCGCCCCGCGGACTCCGCACCCAAGCATCCATCCCCGGCGCGGCGGCGATGTCGTACACCAGTTCGACCCCCAGTCGCGCCACCTCGGCTCCGACGGATCGGCACAGGGTCGATCCGCGGCACCGGACCCAACGCGGCACTGGACCCAACGCGGCACCGGACCGACGTGGCGCCCTGAGTGACCCTCCGGCTCAGCCGTGGAACAGGCCGGGATCCTCAGGGGCGAGCGTGTTCAGGATGCGGTTCAGGTCCTGGACAGAGGCGAACTCGACCGTGAGCCGCCCACGGCTCTTGCCGAGAGCGACCTTGACCCGCGTCTCGAACCGGTCGGAGAGCCGCGTCGCCAACGCGTCGAGCGCCTCGTTCCGCACCCCGGCCCGCGGCGCCGTTCGGCGCTTCGCCACAAGTCCGTCCCCGCCGAGCGCGACGATCTCCTCGACCGCGCGAACCGAGAGGCCCTCGGCGACGATCCGCTGCGCGAGGCGCTCGATCGCTCCATCGTCGGCCAGTCCCAGGAGCGCTCGCGCGTGACCTGCGGAAAGCACCCCGGCCGCGACCCGGCGTTGGACGAGCGGCGGCAGCTTGAGGAGGCGCAGGGTGTTGGAGATCTGCGGCCGTGACCGGTGCAAGCGGGACGCCAGCTCGTCGTGGGTGCACCCGAAGTCGTCGAGCAGCTGCTGGTAGGCCGCCGCTTCCTCGAGCGGGTTCAGCTGGGATCGGTGCAGGTTCTCCAGGAGGGCATCCCGGAGCAGGTCCTCGTCACCCGTCTCCCGGATGATCGCCGGGATCGCCTCGAGCCCGGCTGCGCCGGCCGCACGCCAGCGCCGCTCGCCCATGATCAGCTCGTAGCCGTCGCCTGCTCGCCGCACGACGACGGGCTGCAGCACACCGATCTCCCGGATGGAGCCGACCAGCTCGTCGAGGGCGTCCTCGTCGAACACCGTGCGCGGCTGCCGCGGGTTGGGCCGGATCTCGTCGAGCGGCAGCTCCGCGAACACAGCCCCCGGGACGGGAACCAGCTCGGTGCCCTCGCGCGCGCTGTCAGACGCGGGTTCGCCGGACGCACGAGGCGCCGGTACGGCGGACAGCTCGCCGTGCAGCCCGTCGAATGCGGCTGCCGCTGTGGACCCGCCATCCGACTGGGTCGCCGCACCCGACGCATCCCGGTCGTCGTCCTCAGGGGCGGGCTCCGTGACATCGCCGACGCTCACGGGCGCGGCCTCCGGAACATCGTCGGTCGGCGCCTCGGTCGCACTGACGGCCGGGGCCCCCGCCGTCCCGAGCGCATCGCCGTCCATGGCGGCATCGTCCGGGTCGATCGTGGCCACGACGGTCTCGCTGGGGCCCTCGGCGGCAGCCTGCGGGCGCGCCTCCGGGAAGAAGACGTCGACCGGTCGCTCCCGGGTGGAGCGGGCGCCGTCCAGGCTCGTCGGGATCAGGGCACCAAGTCCTCGTCCCAGACCGCGTCGCTTCTCGCTCACCGTTCCTCCTCCTCACCGGCCGCCATGGCCGGCATCCCCTTGCTGGAACCGTTCGTCGGAGCCGCCCCACGCTCCGCCAGCTCGCGAGCCGCTTCGAGATATGCCAGCGCTCCGGACGACCCGGCGTCGTACGTCATCACCGTCTGGCCATAGCTGGGTGCCTCGGAGATACGGACGGACCGGGGCACGGTGGTGCGCAGCGTCCGGTCCGGGAAGTGCTGACGCACCTCGGCGGCGACCTGCTGCGCCAGGTTCGTCCGGGCGTCGTACATGGTGAGCAGGATCGTGGAGACGTGCAGCGTCGGGTTCAGGTGCGCCTGGATCAGCTGGATCGTCTTGAGGAGCTGGCTCAGACCCTCGAGTGCGTAGTACTCGCACTGGATCGGGATGAGCACCTCTCTCGCGACCACGAACGCGTTCACCGTCAGCAGCCCGAGGCTCGGTGGGCAGTCCACCAGGACGTAGTCCACGTCCGGCAGCCCGCTGGCCTGCCGCCAGCCCAGGTAGCGGTCGAGGGCGGTGCGCAGGCGCGTCTCGCGCGCCACCATCGAGACCAGCTCGATCTCCGCTCCCGAGAGGTCGATGGTCGCCGGCAGGCACCACAGCCCTGGAATCTCCGGGCTCTCTTGAACGGCCTTCTCCATCGGGAGGTCCTCGATCAGCACCTCGTAGATCGACGGCGTCCCTGCGCGGTGCTCGACGCCCAGCGCTGTGGACGCATTGCCCTGCGGGTCGTTGTCGAGCACCAGCACCGTCAGCCCTGACTGGGCGAGGGCAGCGGCCAGGTTCACCGCTGTCGTGGTCTTCCCGACGCCACCCTTCTGGTTGGCAACCGTGATCACCCGCGTCGCGGCCGGTCGCGGGAACCTCCGCCCACGGAGCTCGATCCGCCGTCGTGCGTCCTCGTGGAGCTCCGCCATGAGCGGGGTGTCGGCCGAGACCGACGGCAGGCTCTTCACGAGTGCTGCGCGCCGCTGCTCGTCGGACTCAGGCGCCGGTGCACCGATGTGTCCCTTCACCGCGGGCTCGTCGGACCGCCGTGGCGACGCCGGAACGCGCTCGGACCAGACGGTGGCGGAGTCGGATGAGATCGTCGGACCCCCTGGCACGGGAGCGCTCGTCGGTGCCGGCACGTCGGTGCCCGGCGCGGCTGTCGCCGTGTCGAGTGTCGCTGGCGTCTCCATGCCGGTGCTGAGCCCTCTCGTCGTGCTGCTGTCCCCCGATTGCTGCGGCGACTGGTCCGCGTGGCCCGGGGTCCTTGTTCCCTGCGGTGTTTCACGTGAAACCTCGGCCAGACCGTCGTGTCCGTACGCCGGGACGTCGGGTGGCGCCTGGGCGTCACGCGGTTCTGTCGCCGGTACGACGCTGATGGTTTCACGTGAAACAGGACCGGCTACCGGCGACACACTCGACTCGCCTGCGACCGCGTCGCCGTGGGTGACGCCCGCGTCGATGGACCGGCCGCTCGCATCCGGGGCTGGTGTCGGCTCGATGTGACGGGCGGTCGGCGTGTCGCTTGGTGACGCGTGCTGGTGCATGTCGGCGCTGCCGCCGGGGTGCGCATCCGCCCCTCGCCGATCCGTGGCCGCCTCCGGACGATCACCCTTGCGGGCGTCGCCCCGGGGGCCGTTCGCGACGCCAGGCGGGAGCCACGCCAAAGCATCGGGCGACGCGCTCATCGGTTGGGCAGGCACTGGGTCCGGCCGCTTGCGCTTCCTACCGAACACGCCGCGCCCCCGCTGCTCGCACTGCCTTCACGATGGTCGTCGGTTCCACGCCGTCGAGCAGCGACGAGGCGACGATCATGGAGTGCTCCCACCCGAACCGCGCAGCGCTCTCCCGGGTGGACACCATCTCGTCACCGGCACGGGCACCCTTGAGTGCCAGCAGTCGACCCCCGGGCACCACCAGCGGTGCCGCCCACCCGTAGAGCTTCTCGAGCGGCGCGACGGCGCGAGCTGTGAGCGCATCGGCCCGCAGCCGGCCTGCCACCTCCTCGGCCCGTGCCCGTACGATCTCCACGTTCGGGAGCCCGAGCTCCTTCACCACGTGTTCCAGCCACGCGACCCGCCGAGCCATGGGTTCGAGGAGCGTGACGTGGACGGTTGGTGCCATCGCGGCGATGACCACCCCCGGCAGACCGGCGCCGCTTCCCAGGTCGATCAGCGTGGCCGCTCCACCGAGCTGGCCGACCACCGCACCTGAGTTCAGCAGGTGTCGGTCCCAGAGCCGCCCCGTCTCGCGCGGACCAATCAACCCGCGGACGGGCCCCTCGTGGACGAGGAGCCGGTGGAATCGCTCGATAGACGGCCACGCCGCACCGAATGCGACGGGAAGTCGGGCGTCCCCGTCCAGCGGGTCGGTGAGTTCCACGTCCAGATCCGCGCCCACCCGCACCCCGCTCCACCCGTCGCCGCCCGGGCCCAGCCGCCACGTTCGGCAACCGGACCGGCCCACGGTACCCGGTCGGCGCCCCGAGCTGGTTCATACCTCCCACCCCGCACTGGACCGGTGGTTGGCCGCCCGTCTGATGCGGGCACCGCCCGACACCGGCCGGGCCGCGGCCCGGCCGATGACACTTCACGTGAAACCTCGGCGACGCGACGATGAGGTGTGCGAGGCCGCCGTGTTCACCGAGGCACCGGGGCGGCACCTGTGGTCCAAACCGTCACGGAGGTGGTTGCGCGCGTTGGTCTGGGAACCGGAAATTGTCACGTCGGGGGTCGGGCGCCGTTCCGCGATACATGCCGTGGTCCGGCGCTCAGGACCGCCGCACCGACCCGCACGTCGGTCTTCTCGTCGCCGGTCACCTCACGGACCACCGCCCGGCTGACCCGACCGGCGAGGGCGGACCTCCTCGGCTCCACCACATAGAG
>NCKG01000155.1:0-5043 GCA_002279095.1 Cellulomonas sp. 14-74-6 | reverse complement strand
GATCGCCGCGGTCTACTACTGGTGGCCGAAGTGGACCGGCCGCATGCTCAACGAGCGCCTCGGCTACGTGCACTTCTGGATGCTGTTCATCGGCTTCCACATGACGTTCCTCATCCAGCACTGGCTCGGCGTGCGCGGCATGCCGCGTCGGTACGCCGACTACTCACCGGCTGACGGGTTCACCTGGATGAACCAGGTGTCGACGGTGGGCGCCGGCATCCTGGCGATCTCGACTCTGCCGTTCCTGTACAACGTCTACTCGACGTGGCGGAACGCGCCGAAGGTCGCCGTCGACGACCCGTGGGGCTACGGCAACTCGCTCGAGTGGGCCACCAGCTGCCCGCCGCCGCGCCACAACTTCGTCTCGCTGCCGCGGATCCGCTCGGAGCGTCCGGCGTTCGACCTGCACCACCCGGAGGTCGCCGCGATGGACCACGTCGAGCCGCAGCCCGGTCTGCTCGACTGGGAGGCGCAACGCACGGGCAACCCGGGCGACGCCCGTCGGCGCATCGCCGAGGGCACCGCGCAGCCGGAGAAGTCCAGCACCACGGTGATCGACGACCTTCAGGAGCCGGAGGCTGACCGGTGAAGCTCGAGGCTCGACTCTTCGCGCTCGGTGTGCTCTTCTTCGTCCCGGTCGGGCTGGTCTACGCCTACTTCAGCCACGGGGAAGCGGTCGGCACCGTCGGAATCCCGCTGCTGGGTGGCCTGGTCGGGATGATCGGGGCGTACTTCGCCCTGCTGTCCCGCCGCATCGACCCGCGCCCGGAGGACGACGAGCTGGGTGAGGTCTCGCAGGGCGCCGGCGACCAGGGCGTCTTCAGCCCGTGGTCCTGGTGGCCGCTGGTGATCGGCGCTGCGGCGGCGCTGGCGTTCCTCGGTCTCGCCGTCGGCTGGTGGCTGCTCGCGATCGCCGTCCCCGTCGGTGTGATCGGCCTCGTCGGCTGGGTATTCGAGTTCTCCCGCGGGCAGCACGCCCACTGAGCGCTCCGCGCCCGGGTCGGCCGGGCAGCCGCGCCGCCGCCGCGACGAACAAGGCATGTGCCGCAACTTCCCGCGCACGGGCTTCGGGTCGACGTACGCGGTGACGAGCTGGTCGACGTGCAGGCGCGCATCGGTGCACCACGACGAGATCTGGTCGTGGCTGAACCCGTCGTGACCGTCGAACGACGGCCGGTCGGCGTGGTAGAGACCGCCATCCGGCTCGAGGTCGGCGACGACGAGCCGTCCGCCCGGGCGTAGCAGGCCGGCGACGGTCCGCAGCAGGTGCGGGACGTCGCGCACGTGGTACGCCGCCATGGCGTGCAGGCGACGTCGAGCGGCCCGAGGACGCCGGCGTGGGGCGCGGTTTCGGCGATGGACGGGTCGACCGATGCGGTGCGGGCGCGCGTGCTGCAGCCGGCCGCCGTGGCCCGAGACGTCGGTGCGGGCCAGCTCCAGGGCGTCCTCGTCGACGTCGAGGAGAACCAGCTCGTCGAAGCGGTCCACCAGGTGCGGGCGGGGCCGTTGGACGACGAGAGCGATCGAGCCCGGCCGGGTGTGCCCCGGCCGGGCTCGATCGGTCGTCCTGCGCCCGCACATGTCCTGGGGGCGCGCTGCTCGTCGTCAGGCGGGCAGGATCAGGCTTGTCGCGCGCGCGCGGGCCAGGCGTGCCGCGGCGTCGGTCCAGTTGACGATGTTCCACCAGGCCTTGACGTAGTCGGCCTTCACGTTGACGTAGTCGAGGTAGAAGGCGTGCTCCCACATGTCGAGCACCACGATCGGGATCACGCCGAGCGGGAAGTTCGACTGCTGGTCGTACAGCTGGAACATCACGAGCTTCGAGCCGAGCGTGTCCCAGGCCAGGATCGACCAGCCGGAGCCTTGGATCCCGACGGCGTTCGCGGCGAAGTGCGCCTGGAACTTCTCGAAGGAGCCGAAGAACCCGTCGATCGCGGCAGCCAGCTCACCGGTGGGGCGGTCGCCGCCCTCGGGGGAGAGGTTCTGCCAGAACACCGAGTGGTTGACGTGCCCGCCGAGGTTGAAGGCGAGGTTCTTCTCGTGCAGGTTCACCGCGGCGAGGTCGCCGGACTCCCGGGCGGCGGCGAGCTTCTCGAGGGCGGTGTTGGCGCCCGTCACGTAGGCGGCGTGGTGCTTGTCGTGGTGCAGCTCCATGATCCGCCCGGAGATGTGCGGCTCGAGGGCCGCGTAGTCGTAGGGGAGGTCCGGGAGCGTGTAGTCAGCCATCGATCAGTGCCTTCCGTGCGTCGGACCGCGGTCGGTGCCGCGGGTGTGCGCGCGACGGCGGGCGTCGCCGAGGGCGGCGACCACCGTGCGCCTGTTCCACTCTCGCGCAGGAACCGTGATCCTGCCCGAGGTTCTGCTGTCGGCGTCGAGCAACATGCCGCGGGACACCGGTCAGTGCACGCCGGCGCCGATCTGGGCGGCCTCCTCGGCCGGTTCCAGCACCGGATGGGCACCGTGCTCGTGGGCCGCGGCCAGCTCGCGGGGGGTGACGGGCTCGACGCGGTCCTCGTAGAACAGCTGTGACAGGCGTTGCCGTCGGCGGTCCGCTGCGTACCCCTTGCGGCGCACACCGCGCGAGTCCTCGGCGGGCGCGATCTGCAGCGGGCGGACGGGCTCCTGCTGCACTCGCAGCCAGCGCTCGTCCTCGTCGAGCGGTGCGTGCACCTCGATGTACTCGCCGCTGGCGAACCGCACGATGCGGCCCGTCTCGTGCCCGTGGAGCACCAGCTCACGGTCGCGGCGCTGCAGGCCGAGGCAGATGCGCTTGGTGACCCAGAAGGCGATCGCGGGGGCGACCAGCACCATGAACCGCAAGGTCCACGTGATGTCGTTCAGCGAGAGCCGGAACTGCGTGGCGAGCAGGTCGTTCGTACCGGCCAGGACCAGGACGAAGAAGGCCGTCAGCAGCGAGACGCCGAACGAGGTGCGGAACGTCGCGTTGCGGGGCCGGTCCAGCAGGTGGTGCTCTCGGTGGTCCCCGCTGGCGTAGGCCTCGATGAACGGGTACAGCGCGAGGGCGCCCAGCAGGATGCCCGGCAGGATCATCGCCGGGATGATGACGTTCAGCGGCACCGTGAAGGAGCCGAGGACCACCTCGACCTGGCCCGGCATCAGCCGGAGCGCACCTTCGAGGAAGAGCATGTACCAGTCGGGCTGGGCGCCTGCCGACACGGGACTCGGGTCGTACGAGCCGTAGTTCCACACCGGGTTGATCTGCATCGTCGCGGCCATCAGGGCGATCACGCCGAAGACGACGAAGAAGAAGCCACCGGCCTTCGCGACGTACACCGGGAACAGCGGGTAGCCGACCACGTTGGTGTTGGTCCGGCCGGAGCCGGGGAACTGCGTGTGCTTCTGCAGGAACACGAACGCCAGGTGCAGCCCGACGAGGGCGAGCAGCAGGCCGGGGATCAGCAGCACGTGCACGGTGAACAGGCGGGGGATGAGCGCCGTCCCCGGGAACTCGCCGCCGAACAGGGCGTAGGACGCGTAGGTGCCGATGATCGGTACCGCCAGGGTGATGCCCTGGGCGATGCGCAGGCCGTTGCCCGACAGGACGTCGTCCGGCAGGGAGTAGCCGGAGAACCCGGCAGCCAGCCCGAGCACCAGCAGCGTGAAACCGATCACCCAGTTGATCTCACGTGGCTTGCGGAAGGCACCGGTGAAGAAGATGCGCATCATGTGCGTGACGATCGCGGCCATGAAGATCAGGGCGGCCCAGTGGTGGACCTGCCGCATCAGCAGACCGCCGCGCACCTCGAACGACAGCCGCAGCGTCGAGGCGTACGCCTCCGACATGCGCGTGCCCTGCAGAGCCGTCCACGGTCCGTTGTACGTCACCTCGTTGGTGCTCGGGACGAAGAACATCGTGAGGAACACGCCCGAGATCAGCAGCGTGATGAAGGAGTAGAGGGCGATCTCGCCGAGCATGAAGGACCAGTGGTCGGGGAAGATCTTGCGCGCCAGGCCCTTGACGGCGACCGCGATGCCGGTGCGCTGGTCCAGCCAGTCGGCGGAGGCCGCGGCGGCACCCTGCGAGCCGCGGGTCGCCCCCCGGCGGGATGTGGTCGTGGAGGTCGTCGTCACCGCAGCCGCTCCCAGAAGCTCGGACCGATGGGCTCGTGGAAGTCGCTCTGCGCCACGAGGTAGCCCTCGCTGTCCACCGTGATCGGCAGCTGCGGCAACGGCCGCTTCGCGGGGCCGAACACCACCTTCGCGCCGTTGGCCACGTCGAACGTCGACTGGTGGCACGGGCACAGGAGGTGGTGCGTCTGCTGCTCGTACAGGGCCACGGGGCAGCCGACGTGGGTGCACACCTTGGAGTAGGCGACGATGCCGTTGTACGACCAGCCCTTGCGGTCGTCGGCCTCGTGCAGGTCCCGCGGGTCCAACCGGATCAGCAGGACGATCGCCTTGGCCTTCTCGTCCATCGGGTTCGCGGCCTTGTCCAGGCCGTCGGGGATGACGTGCACCACCGAGCCGATGGTGACGTCGGCCGCGCGGATCGGCCGGCCGGAGGGGTCGGTCGTCAGGCGCAGCCCCTTCTTCCACATCGTGTGCTTGAACGTCGACACGTTCCAGTTCCCGCCGATGTTGCCGATCAGGGGAACCACGATGGTGAGCGGGAACAGCGCGAGGGAGCCGATCATCGCGCTCTTGAGGAGGCCTCGCCGGCTCAGGCCGGAGTCGGCGGCGCCCGCCTCGAGGTTCGCGATCGCACCCTCGCGCACGGCCGGGCTCGACTCCATCAGGTGTCGTTCCTCGACCCGCTCGTGGTCGTTCATGATCGACTTCGCCCACTGGATCGCGGCGGTGCCGATGCCGAGCAGGGCGAAGGCGAGCGCGAGCCCGAGCGTCATCGTGGACCGCTGGATGCCCGCGGCGTCCGTCCCGGTCGGCAGCGCGAAGTACGCGACGAGGAACCCGATGGTGCCCAGCGTCGACAGGCCGAACAGGGCGAGCACGATGCGCTCGGACGTCTTGTTGGCCCGGGGGTCGAGGTCGCCGCGGCGGGGCCGGTGCGGCGGCAGGCCGGGG
>NCKG01000154.1:0-5147 GCA_002279095.1 Cellulomonas sp. 14-74-6 | reverse complement strand
ACCCGTGTCCACCACCAGCAGTCCTCGGCCGGAGCCGTCGTCGGCGTCGAGGCGTGCCGGCAGACCACGCAGGCCGACCCAGCGCTCGGAGCCCTCCCGGTAGAGCCGCCCTCCCTGCACGGTGTCGAAGGTGGCGAACCCCGTCGGGATGTCGACCACGTCGAGGTGCACCCCGACCGGCGCCGTGACCAGGACGGCACCGCTGGTGTTGTCCAGCACGTCGGAGGAGACGCCACGCACGACCGTGCGACGAGCCCCGACAGCCACCTCGGCGGCGCGCCCGGTGGTCGCGTTCTCGACGATGTCCGCCGTGAGGTAGCTCCACCGCACGGCCCCCGTGACGCCGTCCGCCCGCTGCACCCGGACACGACCGTCGGGACGCAGCGCGCCTACCACCAGGTCCGAGCCGATCCGCGCCAGCCCGATCACGGGGTAATCGACCGACCAGCCTCCGACCCGCCTCCCGCTGGCGACGTCGAGCGCCAGCACATGGGTCGGTGCGGCCTCACCGCGCGGACCGCGCGCGACGCACAGCACCACGCCGTCGTCCACGGTGGGGTCCGACGGGCACTGCGCCACGACCGCGGTCCCGCCGATCGAGGTGGGCGACAACGGCACCGACCAGCGCTGCGCGCCCGAGGCGGCGTCGTAGGCGGTCACCCACCACAGCGGTGCGCGCAGCGAGACGAGCACCAGGGCGCCCGACGACTGCGCCACCATGCCGAGGCCCTCGGCGGCCGGCGCCCGCCACAGCTCGCGGGGTACGTCCGGCAGCCGGCGCACCATGCCGGGGACTGCCGCCAGGCGGTCGGCGGCGGCGCGCTGGTGGGTGTCCACCACCGTGCCGGCGAGCAGGAGCGCGCCGATGGCCACCACGGACGCCGCGCCGAACCAGACCCAGCGCCGTCCCATGAAGCGCCGGTGCTCGTGCGTCCGGCCGGCGTCACCGCCCCCGGCGGATCCTGCGGGCACGGGCGTGGACGGCGAGCGGTGGGGCCGTCGTCCGGCGACACCCTCGTCGAGCTCCACCAGCCGCATCGTCGCGGCCGGGCGGATCCCGGTCACGTCCCGAGTCTAGGAGCGGCGCCCCGGACGCGCGGCCGGGGCCGCGGGCGACGACGTGGGACGCGGCGCCCGGACCTCGTCGGCGCGCTGGCGTGGGAGACCGTCGCCCGGCACCGGTGCGGTCGTCCCGACGCCCTCGGTGCCTTCCGAGCCGCGCACCCGGGTGCCGGAGTCGACCACCACGACGCTCACGTTGTCGTGCCCTCCGCGCAGGAGCGCCTCGGCGACCAGCGCCGAGGCGGCCAGCCGGGCGTCGGACTCGCGAGCCAGCAGCTCGGCGATACGGCCGGCCGGGACGTCACGGGTCAGGCCGTCGGTGCAGATCAGCATGCGGTCGTCGGGGCCGGCAGGCAGGATCCACAGGTCCGGGTCGGGGCGCAGGCCGGTGCCCAGCGCGCGGGTCAGCACGTTCCGCTCCGGGTGCAGGGCCACCTCGTCCGGGCTCAGCCGGCCCTCCACCAGCAGCTGCTGGACCACCGAGTGGTCCGCCGTCACCTGGTGCAGCACGCCGTCGGCCCACCGGTACACCCGGGAGTCGCCCACGTTGAACACCAGCCAGGAGGGCCGTCCGTCGTCCTCCACCGTGGCGACCCCGGCGACGGTGGTGCCGCCCTGCCGGTCGCCGGTGAGCTCGTCGCGCAGCCGCGTCCAGGCGCTGTCGAGGCAGGCCAGCACGTCGGCGGTGCCTACGGACCCACGGCCGACGAGACGTGCGAACTCCTCGACGGCCACCCGCGAGGCGACGGCGCCCGCGTCGAGGCCGCCCATGCCGTCCGCCACGAGGAACACGGGCGGGCAGGCGAGCAGGGCGTCCTCGTTGACGTCGCGCACGCGACCGCGGTCGCTGGCCGAGCCCCACGACGTCCGCACCCTGCACCTCCCGTCCGCACTCTTCACGATGACATCGGCGTCGAGGGACGCCAACCTGAGCGTCGACGGTACCGGCGCCCGTGCCCATCTTGGCGGGACCTCAGACGCCCAGCTGGTAGACACCCCAGTACGCCAGCACCACGAGCAGCACCAGACCTCCGGTCGCGATGGTCCACGTGGCCGTGACCCGGACTGCACCGGGGCTCGAACCGGAGATCCGGCCGGTCCGCGCGCGACGGAGCGCGAGCACACCGGACAGCACCACGAGAACACCCGCCAGCCGCACGGCCAGCCAGCCACCCTGGACCACGACGGTGTTGCGCTGGTAGTCGAGGGCAAGGCGTGCGATCGAGACGAGATACCACACGAGGCCGGCAGCCGTGAGTATCGCGCCACCGCCGAACGCGACCAGGTAGCGCGCGTAGCCGGCCGGCCAGCGAGCCCCGACCGCCCTTTGTTGCTGCCGTCTGTGCGCCGACCACGCCTCCGCGACGCGGTGCCCCAGCACGAGGAGACAACCGAGGAGCACCAACCCCGCCGCGCCGAGCACGACGAGCAGCACGACACTGCCGTCGCGAAGCTGTGAAGGCTGCGGCACAGGTGCCGCCAGCGACACCTGGACGGGCTGGGCACCGGCCACCTGCGGTGCAGCCGAACCCGTCCCGGGCAATCCGAGCACCCACCCGGTCAGGTCCCGGAGGAAGTCCTCGGACACCGTCCCGGAGACACGAAGGCCGTGGTCTGCACCCGCGTAGTAGCGGACCGTGACCGCTCGGTTCCCGGCCTGCGCGGTGTCGGCGAGGATCTCCTGGGCACCCTGGACGATCGGGACCGAGGCGTCCTCGGCCCCGTACACCACCAGGACCGGCTGTGTCATCCGCTGCTGGTAGGGCCGCACGTCGAAGTCCACGTACTCGAAGCCGCCGGGCAGGGTCATGCCCACCGCGCGTGGGATGGCGCGAAAGACGCCGCGTGGCACACCCGTGTTGCGCAGGTACTGGTCGGTGGCGAACGCCGCCTGCTGCCGCGGCGGGACCACGGGGGACGAGACGAGCACCACGAACGCCAGCCGTGGGTCCGTCGCGGCGACCACCGGCGCGATCCAGCCGCCCTCGCTCTCGGCGTACACGCCGATCCGAGCGGGGTCCACGCCGGGGTGCGAGCGCAGCAGCTGCACCGACCGGTCGTAGTCGGCCGCCATCGCCACGTAGTCCCGGTGCGCCGTCGAATAGGTGTCGAGCCGCTTGTCGGGAACCATCGCCACCACACCCGCGCTGGCCAGCGCCGCCGCCTGCGAGCGGAACGCGACGGAGAACTTGCCGGTGCCGGCTCCGTGGATGAACACGACCGCGGGTCGGGGCCCCGGCGCGCCGACCGGCTCGCTGATCTGCGCCTGCACCGTCGCGCCGTCGAGCTGCACGGTGACGATCTCGGTCCGGACCTGGTACGTGCCCAGCGGCGAGGCCCCGGTGATGGCCGTCGACGAGCTCTGCACCTGCAGCTGCTGCGTCAGAGGTGCCGGGTCCCACTGCGGTCCGAGCACCGCCCCCACCACCGCGAGCACCAGCACGCCCACAACGGTGGACGCCAGCACGCGGTAGACGTTGCCCACCCGCGTCACCACGTGCGGTGGCCGGTGGTTCCCCTCCGGACCGTGCAGGTGCGGGAAGGCCGTCACGGCGTGCAGGCTCACGCTCAGAACCCGAGCCGGCCGAGCTGCTTCGGGTCGCGCTGCCAGTCCTTCGCCACCCGGACGTGCAGATCGAGGAACACCCGCGCGCCGAGCAACGCCTCGATCTCCCGGCGCGCCTGCGTGCCGACATCGCGCAACCGTCCGCCACCCTTGCCGATGACGATGGCCTTCTGCGAGTCGCGCTCGACGAAGAGGTCGACTCGGACGTCGAGCAGCGGCACGTCGTCCCGACCGGCGGTCCCCCTCGGCACGATCTCGTTCACGACGACGGCCAGCGAGTGAGGCAGCTCGTCGTGCACACCCTCGAGGGCAGCCTCGCGGACCAGCTCGGCCACCATGACGGCCTCGGGCTCGTCGGTCAACTCGCCGCCCGGGTACAGGGCGGGTCCCGCGGGCAGGTGCCCGACCAGCACGTCCGTCAGGACGTCCATCTGGTAGCCGGAACGGGCCGAGACCGGCACCACGTCGTCCCACTCCCCCAGCCGGCTGATCGCCAGCAGGTGCTCCGCCAGCCGCCCTTTGCCCACGAGGTCCGCCTTCGTGGCGATCGCCACCACCGGCGTACGGCGCCTGCCCTGCCCCAACGAGGCGAGCTCCGCGGCGATGTAGCGGTCGCCGGGACCGACCTGCTGGTCCGCCGGCATGCAGAAGCCGATGACGTCGACCTCGCCCAGCGTGTCCTTGACCAGGTCGTTCAGGCGCTCGCCGAGCAGCGTGCGCGGCCGGTGCAGCCCGGGAGTGTCGACGAGCACCAGCTGCGCGTCAGGTCGCGTCACGATGCCCCGCACCGTGTGCCGGGTGGTCTGCGGGCGGCCCGACGTGATGGCCACCTTCTGGCCCACCAGCGCGTTGGTCAAGGTCGACTTGCCGGCGTTCGGCCGGCCTATCAGGCAGGCGAAACCGGAACGGTGGCTCATCGCTCCGCCTCGGCGCCGTTGCGACCCTCGCCCGTCTCGGCCGCGGGCGACTCGACGGTGCGGCTCACCAGCACGGTCGCCAGCCGGCGTCGACGCCCTTCCGCGCGGTCGGCGACCAGGTGCAGCCCGTGGATGTCCCCCGCCGAGCCCGGCAGGGGCACCATCCCCAACGCCTTGGCCAGCAGCCCCCCAGCGGTGTCCACGTCCTCGTCCTCCACCTCGAGCCCGAACAGCTCGCCCAGCTCGTCACGGCCCATCCGCGCCGGCACCCGGAACACCCCGTCGCCGAGATCCTGCACCGTGGGCGCGGTGCGGTCGTGCTCGTCGGTGAGCTCACCGACGATCTCCTCCAGCGCGTCCTCGATGGTGACGAGCCCGGCGATGCCGCCGTACTCGTCAACCACCATCGCCATGTGGCTGGCGCCGTCGCGCAGCTCCCGCAGCAGGTCGTCCACCGGCTTGGACTCGGGAACGAACACCGCCGGTCGCACCAGCGCGCTGACGGGGACGTCCAGCTCTGCGGCGTCCCGCGGGCGGTCCGGCGCCAGGCGACTCACCACGTCCTTGAGGTACAGCACGCCACGGACGTCGTCCACCGACTC
>NCKG01000153.1:0-5175 GCA_002279095.1 Cellulomonas sp. 14-74-6 | reverse complement strand
GCGGATCTGTACTCCGGCGCCGGCCTGTTCACCGTGCCCCTGGCGGACGCCGTCGGGCCGACCGGGTCGGTGGTGAGCGTCGAGGGTGACGAGCGCGCCGTGCGCGACGCCCGTCGGACCCTGCACGACCGGGACAACGTCGCGCTGCACCACGGCGACGTGGCGCAGGTGCTGAACAGGGCCGACGACGTGGTGCACGCCGACGTCGTCGTGCTCGACCCGCCCCGGACCGGTGCCGGACGGGGCGTCGTCGGTGCCGTGGCGGCGCTGCGTCCGGACCGCGTCGTCTACGTGGCGTGCGACCCGGCCGCACTCGCCCGCGACATCGGCCTGCTGGGCGAGGCCGGCTACCGGCTGACGCGGCTGCAGGGGTTCGACCTCTTCCCGCACACGCACCACCTCGAGGCGGTCGCGGTCCTCGAGCGCTGACCGGCAGGGGCCCGGGAGCCACCCGCATCGGCGCTCGCACGTCGCGCCAGACGGGGCTCGGGGCCGGTGCGTGCCGACCGGCGCGCGCCTAGTGTGGTCGTGACGGCGGTCACCTCGCCGAGGAGGGAGCACGGCAGTGAGCGAGGAGAGGGAGGTCGCCACCCAACGCCTGGCCGAGGCCAAGCGGGCGGTGACGGAGGAGCTGTTCAAGCAGGGCACGCCGGACTACGACCCCCGTACCTACGAGCGTCTGGTCGAGGCAGAGCGGAAGGCCGCCGAGGCGGTCGAGCACCGGGACACACCCGCCGGCTGAGGTGCCGGTCGGGAGCCGGGCAGGGTAAGGTATCTCGACGTCGAGATAAATCGGTCCTGCCCGGCTCCTGGCCGCGCGGCGCCGACCCGTCCAGCGAAGGAGCACCTCGTGAGTGTCGACAGCTTCGGATCCCGGGGCACCATCGAGGTGGGCGGCACCTCGTACGAGGTGTTCCGGCTCGCAGCGGTACCGGGAGTCGAGCGACTGCCCTACAGCCTGAAGGTCCTCGCCGAGAACCTGCTCCGCACGGAGGACGGCGCCAACATCACCGCCGACCACGTGCGCGCGCTCGCCGCGTGGGACCCGGACGCCCAGCCGGACACGGAGATCCAGTTCACGCCGGCGCGCGTGATCATGCAGGACTTCACCGGCGTGCCGTGCGTCGTCGACCTCGCCACCATGCGCGAGGCCGTCGTCGAGCTCGGTGGCGACCCGAGCCGGATCAACCCCCTGGCCCCGGCCGAGCTGGTGATCGACCACTCGGTGCAGATCGACGTCGCCGGCCGTCGGGACGCGTTCGAGCGCAACGTCGAGCTCGAGTACCAGCGCAACCACGAGCGGTACCAGTTCCTGCGGTGGGGGCAGACGGCGTTCGACGACTTCAAGGTCGTCCCGCCGGGCACCGGCATCGTGCACCAGGTCAACATCGAGTACCTGGCCCGCGTGGTGATGACGCGCGAGGTGGACGGGGTGCTCCGGGCCTACCCGGACACGTGCGTCGGCACGGACTCGCACACCACGATGGTCAACGGCCTCGGCGTGCTCGGCTGGGGTGTCGGCGGCATCGAGGCCGAGGCGGCCATGCTCGGCCAGCCGGTCTCGATGCTCATCCCGCGGGTGGTCGGCTTCAGGCTGACCGGCTCCATCCCGTCCGGCGTCACCGCGACGGACGTGGTGCTGACGATCACCCAGATGCTCCGGGCGCACGGCGTCGTCGGAAAGTTCGTCGAGTTCTACGGGGCCGGGGTCGCGGCCGTGCCGCTGGCCAACCGGGCGACGATCGGCAACATGAGCCCCGAGTTCGGCTCGACGGCGGCGATCTTCCCGATCGACGACGTCACGCTGGACTACCTGCGGCTCACCGGCCGCAGCGACCAGCAGGTCGCGCTGGTCGAGGCGTACGCCCGCGAGCAGGGGCTGTGGCACGACCCCGACGTCGAGCCGGTGTACTCGGAGTACCTCGAGCTCGACCTGTCGACGGTCGTCCCGTCGATCGCCGGGCCGAAGCGTCCGCAGGACCGCATCGAGCTGCGGCACGCCAAGGCGGCGTTCGAGCGCGACCTGCCGACGTACGCCTCCGACGTCCTGGATGCGGTCGACCAGGCGGAGGAGGAGTCGTTCCCCGCGTCGGACTCGCCCGCGGTGGGTGGCCACCCGGTGCGCACCGTGCCGGTCACCGACAGCAACGGCAAGCAGTTCGACCTGTTCCACGGTGCCGTCGCGATCGCCTCGATCACGTCCTGCACCAACACGTCCAACCCGTCGGTGATGCTCGCGGCCGGCCTGCTGGCCAAGAAGGCCGTCGAGCACGGCCTGACCGCCAAGCCGTGGGTGAAGACGTCCATGGCACCCGGCTCGCAGGTGGTGACCAACTACTACGAGAAGGCCGGCCTGTGGCCGTACCTCGAGAAGCTCGGGTTCCACCTCGTCGGCTACGGCTGCGGCACCTGCATCGGCAACTCGGGCCCGCTCGACGAGCAGGTGTCCGCTGCGGTGAACGAGCACGACCTCGCGGTCGTCTCCGTGCTGTCCGGGAACCGCAACTTCGAGGGCCGGATCAACCCGGACGTGAAGATGAACTACCTGGCGAGCCCGCCGCTGGTGATCGCGTACGCGCTGGCCGGGACGATGGACTTCGACTTCGAGCACGAGCCGCTCGGGCGGTCGGAGGAGGGGCACCCGGTGTTCCTGCGGGACATCTGGCCGTCGCCGCAGGAGGTGCAGGACACCATCGACGCGTCGATCGACCGCGCCATGTTCACGGCCGACTACGCCGACGTGTTCGCCGGCGACGACCGGTGGCGCTCGCTGCCGACGCCGGAGGGCGACGTGTTCGCATGGGACGCCGAGTCGACCTACGTCCGCAAGCCTCCGTACTTCGAGGGGATGACGGCCACGCCGGCACCCGTCCAGGACATCAGCGGGGCCCGCGTGCTGGCGAAGCTGGGCGACTCGGTCACCACCGACCACATCAGCCCCGCCGGGTCCATCAAGGCGGACAGCCCCGCGGGCCGGTACCTGGCCGAGCACGGGATCGAACGCAAGGACTTCAACTCCTACGGCTCGCGCCGCGGGAACCACGAGGTGATGATCCGAGGCACGTTCGCCAACATCCGGCTGCGCAACCAGCTGGTGCCGGGTGTCGAGGGCGGCTACACCGTCAACTTCCTCACCGGCGAGCAGCAGGCGATCTACGACGCCTCGACCGCGTACCAGGCGGCCGGCGTGCCGCTCGTCGTCCTGGGCGGCAAGGAGTACGGGTCCGGCTCGTCGCGCGACTGGGCGGCCAAGGGTACGGCGCTGCTCGGCGTCCGTGCGGTGATCGCCGAGAGCTTCGAGCGCATCCACCGCTCCAACCTCATCGGGATGGGCGTCCTACCGCTGCAGTTCCCGGAGGGTGAGTCGGCCGACTCGCTGGGGCTGGACGGCACGGAGACGTTCGACGTCGGCGGCGTCACGGACCTGAACCAGGGCCGCACGCCCCGGACGGTCCACGTGGTGGCGACGAAGCAGGACGGCAGCGTCGTCGAGCTCGACGCCGTCGTGCGCATCGACACCCCCGGAGAGGCGGACTACTACCGCAACGGCGGGATCCTGCAGTACGTGCTCCGGCAGGTCGCCGGCGCCGCCTGACGCCGCAGCACGAGGCCGCCTCGGCCTGGTCCGGTTCCGGCCAGCTGGGGCGGCCTCGTCGTCGGGGCGCGTGCACGCTCGGCGTGCTGCAGGTCAGGGCAGCTCGATGCGGCGCGAGGCGTCCCACGGCCGGGTCCAGCCGAGCGAGTCGAACATGCCGGAGAGCACCAGGGCGGTGAAGCCCCAGACGACCACACCGGCGACGTCGAAGGCCGGCGTGCCGACCGCCGGTGCACGGCGCAGCCGCACCGTGCCGCGATTCGCCGGGTCCAGCAGGTCGGCCACGGGGATGCGGAACACGTCCACCGTCTCGCCGTGGTCGACGGCAGCCACCCGCGACGGACGTGCCCACCACGCCGGCACCGGCGTGACCACGTGGCGGCTGACGGGCAGCGGCAGCGCCGGCAGGGAACCGAGCACCTCGACACCGGCCGGGTCGAGACCCGTCTCCTCGACCGCCTCGCGGACCGCGGCCTGCTCCGGCGTCTCGCCCGCCTCCAGCCGGCCGCCCGGGAAGGCGATCTGGCCGGGATGGTGCCCGAGGGTCGCCGCACGGCGCTGCAGCAGCACGTCGAGGTCGGTCGAGACGGGTGCGCCGGCGGCCGAACGTGCCGGGACCGAGTCGAGCACGCCGAAGAGCACGAGGACCGCGGCGGCCCGCGAACCGGGAACCGCCACGGACCGGGGGGCGTCGAGCTGCCACGGCGGGCCCGCCGCGACGAGCGCGGACAGCTCGGCGCGGGCGTCCGTGCTCACCCGCGGCTGCGCACCTGGTCGGCGAACGCGTTGACCACGGAGGTACCGGCGACCGTCAGCGCAGGCAGGTGCACCGCTGCCGCCCCGCGCAGGGCAGCCACCTCGTCCTCGTCGAGCTCGCCCACCATGTCGGGCGTCGCCAGCCACAGCTCGAGCTGATCGGCCCCGACCTCGACGTGGAACTGGATGCCCAGCGCCGAACCGGCCCGGAAGGCCTGCACCGGCGTCAGCGCGGACCGGGCCAGCAGGGTGGCGCCGTCCGGCAGCTCGACGGCGTCGGAGTGCCAGTGCAGCACCGTGGGCGCCGTGCCGACGGCGCCGAGCGCCGACAGCACCGGGTCGTCGGCCACGAGCTCGACGGGGCCGAACCCGAGCTCGGACGCGGCCCGCCGACGGAGCGGTGCGCCGAGGGCGAGACCCAGCAGCTGCATGCCCAGGCACACACCGAGCACCGGCACGCCCGCGTCGACCGCGGCGGCGATCAGCTCACGCTCGGCCGCCAGACCCGGGTGGCCGGCGACGTCGTCGGCGTCCATGGGTCCGCCCATGACCACCAGCCCGGACAGCTCGTCGACGTCGGGCAGCCGCGGTGCCGGGTCGTCCAGCACCGTCCGCACCCGGTAGGGCGCGCCCAGGACCGGGCCGATCAGCCCCGGACCCTCGTGCGGCGCGTGCGTCAGGATCAGCGCAGGACGCACCGGCTCACCAGCCGTCCGGCAGCGGGCGGCCCTCGTCGTAACCGGCCGCCGACTGCAGGCCCACCACGGCACGCTCGTGCAGCTCCTCGAGGGTGCTCGCACCCACGTACGTGGCGGCGGAGCGAA
>NCKG01000152.1:0-5177 GCA_002279095.1 Cellulomonas sp. 14-74-6 | reverse complement strand
CAGCCCGGCCGACTGCAGCACCAGGAGGGCGCGCGCCTGGTTGGTCGGGTCGTTCGGGATCGCGATCTTCCCACCCGCCGGGATGGCGGACGGGTCCTTGTACCCCTTGGTCGTGTAGAGCCCCAGCTGGTACACCGCCGTCGCGCCGATCGGCACCAGGTCGGCCTTCGCCTTGACGTTGTAGTTGGCCAGGAACAGCAGGTGCTGGAACTGGTTCAGCTCGAGGCCGCCCTGGGACAAGATCGGGTTCGGCTGCTGGTAGTCGGTGAAGTTCTGCAGCTTCACCGTGATGCCCTGCTTCGCGGCGAGGTCGACGAACGTCTTCCAGTAGTCCTTGCTGGCATCGGTCACGCCGACGGTGACGGTGACGGGCTTGACCGCCGCTGCGGTACCGGAGGTGGACGACGAGGACTGGCCCGTGCTGGAGCAGGCGGCGAGGCTGCTCGCCAGGAGCACGGCGGCGATCGCCACGGACGGTCTGCGCTTCATGAGGTTCATACCCTTCGTGTGGTGGTGCCGGTCAGGTGCAGGGGCCGGCCACGGCACGACGCGTCAGCGCTAGGGACGTCCTCGGAGGACGGCGGGACGGCGCACGAGAATGCCAGGACCGGTGGGGAGCCGAGGACGGCTCAGGCCAGACGACAGTCGCACGGGCAGCACATTCGCTCGCGCCGGAGGCGCGGGGCGACGTGCAGGTCCACGTACGGCTCCTTGTCCTGGGAGTGGGATGTGGGCGACGCTAACAGTGTCCGAGTGACGGACGAGGCCCTGTCCGGATGCTGAACGCGGCGTCGGCATGCGCTCGAAAGGTCCGTCTCGGAGGCCTGTGCGGCGGCCTCCTCAGCCGCTCAGCGCTGTCCGTAGCGCCAGCCCGACGACCGCCAGCGCACCCACCGCCGCGGTGACGCGCCGCCAGCACCGGCCGGCCAGCAGGTCCCCGAGGCTCGCGCCGGCACGGGCGAGGAGCAGCTGCCAGCCGGCGGAGGCCATGAGCGTCCCCAGGACGAACGCCGCACGCTGTGGCACCGTGCGCACGGCGGCCGCTGCGGGACCGGCCACCAGCGCAGCGAAGTAGACGACGGTCGTCGGGTTCACCGCAGTCAGCCCGACGACCGTGAGGTACACGCGTCGGGGGCCCGCCGCGGCGCCGGTTTCGCCGGAGACGGGCAGCGGTGAGCCGGTGGTGGGACGCCACGCGGGCCGTGCCAGCACCACGGCCACCACGAGGAGCACCGCGGCGGACGTCCATCGCAGGGCCCCTCGGTGCTCCTCGAGCACCGGTGCCAGGGCCGCCCCGGCGACCAGCGCCACGGTGGCGTACAGGCCGTCGACGCTCGCAGCCCCGAGCCCCGCCGCCGCCCCGACGCGCCAGCCTCGACGGGCGCCGAGCAGCACGACGATCGTCGACACCGCCCCCACCGGCACCGCGATCGCCAGGCCGGCGACGGCGCCGGACGCGAACGCCGTCGCGGCGGTCGACGCCGCGACCGCCAGGGCGGCCGCCACCACGGCGGGGATCTCGGCGGCGATCACGGGAGCGTTCTGGGCTCGGTTCTGGGCTCAGTTCTGCGTCCGGTGCGCGGACGTGCGACGTACAGGGCGTACTCCAGCTCGCGCCCGTCCCGACGGACCGGCAGCGTCACCTCTCGGCAGGTGGCGCCCGCGGCCACCATCGCATCGGCGAGCGCGGGTGCGCGATCGGCGGACCACACGGCCAGCACACCGCCGGCGGCGAGCAGCCGCAGCACCGTCGCGAGGAAGTCTGCCCCGTACACCGCCTCGTTCGCCGGGTGGATGAGGAACCCCGGCCCGTTGTCGACGTCCAGCAGCACCGCGTCGACGCAGCCCTCGGGCAGCCGGGGCAGCACCTCGAGGACGTCGCCGACCGAGAGGGTCAGGCGCGGGTCGGCCAACAAGGAGGACGGCTGCGGCAGCAGTCCCGCGCGCGCCCAGGCCACGACCGAGGGGTGCAGCTCGACCACGTGCACGTGGGCCACCCGCGCGTCGTCCAGCAGGGCGCGGACCGTGAATCCGAGGCCCAGCCCGCCGACGAGCACCCGGGCCCCGTCCGACCCGTGCATCGCCGAGCGCCACTCGTCCAGCGCCAGCCGCGCCAACGCGTGCTCGGTCGCGGTGTCGACGGTGTCCATGGCGAACACGCCGTCCACGATGAGCTCCGTCACGGTCCCGCGCTGCGCCAGCACCACCTCGGTGCCGGCATCGTGCGCACGCGCCACCACCACCCGGCGCGTCTCGTCCGGCAGTCCCGTGCTCATCGTTCGACCGGCCCCCCGTGCGGCGGAGCGGTGCTCGCCCGGATCACCAGGGGAGCGGGCACCACGACCCGCTCTGCGCTCAGGTCCTCCCCGCCACGGAGCTGGCGTACCAGCAGGTCGACCAGGGCGGCGCCGACCCGGTCGAAGTCGTGCACGACGGTGGTCAGCGGCGGCGACAGGTAGGCGGCCAGCGGGATGTCGTCGAAGCCGACCACCGAGACGTCGTCGGGCACGTGCCGGCCGGCCTCGGACATGGCACGGACCAGGCCGACCGCCATCTCGTCGTTGGCGCAGAACACCGCGGTGACGGCCGGGTCGTCGGCCAGCACCCGTCCGGTGCGGTAGCCGGAGGCGGCCGTCCAGTCACCGGGCACCGGGTCCGGGGTCCGGACCCCCGCCGCCGCGCAGGCAGCCAGCCAGGCGTCGGACCGCAGCCGCGCCGGCACCGATCCGGCGGGACCTGCGACGTGGTGCACCCGCCGGTGCCCCAGTCCCAGGAGGTGCTCCACTGCGGCCCGCGCCCCGGCCGACTCGTCGGCACCCACCGCGGCGTGCTCCCCGACGAAGCGCGAGTCGGCCACCACCACCGGCAGGTGCGACGGCAGCGCCAGCGTCTCCGGGATCGCCGTCTCGGCCCTGATGACCACGAGTCCGTCGACGGCCTGGTTGTCCAGCCGCTGCACGGCGGCGCTGACGTCGTCGGGCGAGGGGGTGACCACGTCGACCAGGGAGACCATGAAGCCCTCGCGTCGGGCCGCCGCGACCACCGCCTCGACGGTCCGGGTCTCGCCGGTGCGGGAGAGTCGGTGGGCGACCACGCCGATCGCACCGAAGCTCCCGTACCGGAGGGCTCGCGCGGCGTGGTTGGGGGCGTAGCCGAGGCGCGTCATCGCGTCGAGGACCCGGGAGCGGGTTCCCGGCCGGACCGCGGCCGAGCCGTTCGACACCCGGGAGACCGTCTGCAGCGACACGCCCGCGAGACGGGCGACGTCGCCGATGGATGCGCGACCGCCACGGCCGGAGCCGGAGGGGGTGGCCATGTGCCGAGGATAGGGAGCCGGATCGTGGCGGGTCGGAGGCCCGTCAGAGGACCCGTGCCCCGGGGGCCGCCGCGTCCGCGAGGAGGAACCCGGGTGCACCCCAGCCACGATGCGCGTACGCGGCCGAGACGGCGTCGATAACGGTCTGCACGTCGGCCGCCGGCACGAGTGCGATCGCCGACCCGCCGAACCCGCCGCCGGTCATCCGGGCGCCCAGCGCGCCGGACGACCGGGCGGTCTCCACGGCCACGTCGAGCTCGTCGCACGAGACCTCGTAGTCGTCCCGCAGCGAGGCGTGGGACGCGTCCAGGAGGGGGCCGGTGCCGGCGAGGGCGCCGGCGCGGAGCAGCATCACGAACTGCCGGACGCGCTCGATCTCGGTCACCACGTGACGGGTGCGCGCACGCTGCGTCGGGTCCGTCAGCGCCAGAAGTGCGGCGTCCAGGTCCGTCACCTCGCGCAGCGAGGCGACGCCGAGGCGGTCGGCTGCGGACTGGCACTGCCGGCGGCGCAGGCCGTACTGCCCGTCGTTCAGGGTGTGGGGCGCACGCGTGTCGATCACCAGGACGGTGAGCCCGTCGGCCGCCGGGGCGAACGGGATGTGGTCCACGGACAGGTCCTGGCAGTCCAGGAGCAGCGCGTGGTCGGCGCGGGAGCGCAGGCTCACCGCCTGGTCCATGCCGCCGGTCGGCGCGCCGGCGACCTCGTTCTCGGCTCGGACGCACGCCGCGGCGAGCTCCGCGCGGGCGGTGTCGTCGAGCGTGCCTGCGCCGGCGAGCTCGTACGTGGCGAGGGCCAGCGCCCCCTCGATGGCGGCGGACGACGAGAGGCCGGCGCCGAACGGCACGCACGACGTCACGGCGGCCTCGAAGCCGCGTACGGGCAGGCCCTGCTCGCGCAGCACCCACGCCGGACCGCCTGCGTAGGCGGCCCAGCCGGTGGCCCGGCCCGGCCCGAGCTCGTCCAGCGTGCCGTCGAACACCTCGTCGGCCTGGCCCGAGACGAGCCGGACGCGGTCGTCGTCCCGCGCCCGCACCGCCGCGAAGGTCCGGTGCGGGAGCGCGACGGGCAGGCACAGCCCGGCGTTGTAGTCCACGTGCTCGCCGATCAGGTTGATCCGGCCTGGGGAGGCCCAGACGCCGTCGGGCGCCGACCCGAACGTCGCGGTGAACAGCTCGGTCGCGCGAGCGGCGCCCGTGGTGTCATCCCAGGAGGGCTGCGTGGCTCTCGACATCCGGGGGGCGTCCTCTCGTCAGTCGGCGGTGGGGTGGGACTGCCGCGCCTGCCAGGCGCTGGAGACCATCTCGGTGAGCGTGCGGTGCGGGTTCCAGCCCAGGTCCTGGGTTGCCAGGGCGCCGGAGGCGACGATGCGGGCCGGGTCGCCGGCGCGCCGCGGTCCGACCAGGGGCTCGAACGGCATCCCGGTGACCTGCGCGATCGTCGTCATGATCTGGCGCACCGAGACGCCTTCTCCCGCTCCCAGGTTGTACACGGCGCGCAGGGGGGTCCCGTTCGCCAGGGCCTGGGCGGCCGCGACGTGGGTCTCGGCGAGGTCCTGCACGTGCACGTAGTCGCGCACGCAGGTGCCGTCCGGCGTGGGGTAGTCGTCACCGTTGACGATCGGGGTGCGATCGGCCAGCAGCGCGTCGAACACCAGCGGGAAGAGGTTGTGGGGAGAGGTGTCGACCAGGTCCTCGTGACCGGAGCCCACCACGTTGAAGTAGCGCAGGGAGGTGTGGGTCAGCCCGGTGGCCGTGCCCTGGTCCGCCAGCAGCCACTCGCCGATCAGCTTGCTCCGGCCGTACGGCGACTCCGGTCGGGTGGGCGTCGTCTCGGTGACGACGTCGACGTCCGGTGTGCC
>NCKG01000151.1:0-5187 GCA_002279095.1 Cellulomonas sp. 14-74-6 | reverse complement strand
ACCGCGTGGGCGAGGAACTTCTCCTCCTCCGCGGAGAACGGACGGGCGCGGTGGTCCACGTCGTTGGTGCGCAGCACGGTGCGGGCGAACTTGGAGTAGGCGTAGGCGTCCTCGAGGGTGACGCGACCGCCGGGGAGCACCGCCACCCCCTGGGGGGCGCCGTCCGCACTCTGCGCCGCCGCCAGCCCCTCGGCGGCGACGTCGATCGCCTCCTGCCAGCTGACGGGCTCCAGCTCGCCGTCGCGGCGCACCAGCGGGGTGGTCAGCCGGTCGGCGGCCACCTGCCAGGTGAAGGCGAAGCGGTCCTTGTCGGTGATGAACTCCTGGTTCACCGCGGGGTCGTCCCCGGCCTGCCGGCGCAGCACCACGCCGCGGCGGTGGTCGATGCGGATCGCGGAGCCGTTGGAGTCGTGCTCGGCGATGCTCGGGGTCGACACCAGGTCGAACGGGCGGGAGCGGAAGCGGTACGCAGCCGAGGTCAGGGCGCCGACGGGGCAGATCTGGACCGTGTTGCCCGAGAAGTACGAGGAGAACGGCCTGCCGCTGACGTCCAGGGTGGCCGGTCCGGCCGGGGCCTCGCCGGCGAAGTCGAGCACGTGCGTGTCGAAGGTGCCGATCTGCTGCACCGCCCCGCGCATCTGCAGGTCGATGAAGGGGTCGCCGGCGATCTCCTCCGAGAACCGCGTGCAGCGCTGGCACAGGATGCAGCGCTCCCGGTCCAGCAGGATCTGGGTCGAGATGTTGATCGGCTTGGGGTACGTGCGCTTGACGTCGATGAACCGGCTGGTCGCCCGGCCGTTGCTCATCGCCTGGTTCTGCAGGGGGCACTCGCCGCCCTTGTCGCAGATCGGGCAGTCCAGCGGGTGGTTGATCAGCAGGAACTCCATCACGCCGTGCTGCGCCTTGTCGGCCTCGGCGGAGGTGTGCTGCGTCTTGACCTGCATGCCCGGCGTCGCCTCGAGGGCGCACGACGGCTGCGGCTTCGGCATCTTCGACAGGTTGCCGTCACGGCCCGGCGCCCAGACCTCGACGAGGCACTGGCGGCAGGCGCCGACCGGCGCGAGCAGCGGGTGGTCGCAGAACCGCGGGATCGCGATGCCCAGCTCCTCGGCGGCGCGGATCACCAGGGTGCCCTTGGGCACGGTGGTCTCGATGCCGTCGATGCTGAACGTCACGGTTTCCGCCGGGGCGGCCGGCACGGCGGCCGGGGCCTGCGGCACCAGCGGCGTCGCGCCGTCCGTACGAGCGACATCCGTACGGGATGAGGTCACGGTCATCAGTGCACTCCCGCCAGCTGCGCCTTGCGAGGACGCGGCGTGTACGCGAACAGGGAGCTGCGCTCCGGGGGGAACAGGACGTCGGCCGGGGTGTGCATCCCGGCCTCGAACTCCTCGCGGAAGTACTTCACCGCGCTGGTGATCGGGCTGGTGGCGCCGTCACCGAGCGCGCAGAAGGCGCGGCCGAGGATGTTGTCGCACTGGTCGAGCAGCAGCTCGATGTCGCCCTCGACACCCTGGCCGACCTCGAGGCGCTGCAGCACCTGGAGCAGCCAGTAGGTGCCCTCGCGGCACGGCGTGCACTTGCCGCAGGACTCGTGCTTGTAGAACGCAGTCCACCGCGTGACGGCGCGCACCACCGAGGTGGTCTCGTCGAAGATCTGCAGCGCGCGGGTGCCGAGCATCGAACCCGCCTTGCCGACCGACTCGTAGTCGAGCGGCACGTCGAGGTGCTCGGCGGTGAACAGCGGGGTGGACGAGCCGCCCGGCGTCCAGAACTTCAGCTGGTGACCCTCGCGGATCCCGCCGGCCAGCTCGAGCAGCTCGCGCAGGGTGATGCCCAGCGGCGCCTCGTACTGGCCGGGACGCTGCACGTGCCCGGACAGGCTGAACAGGCCGTGGCCGGTGCTGCGCTCGGTGCCCATCGCGGTGAACCAGGACGCACCGCCGCGCAGGATGCCCGGCACCGACGCGATCGTCTCGACGTTGTTCACCACCGTCGGACGTGCGTACAGACCGGCCACCGCCGGGAACGGCGGCTTCAGCCGTGGCTGGCCGCGCAGGCCCTCGAGCGAGTCGAGCAGGGCGGTCTCCTCGCCGCAGATGTACGCGCCGGCACCGGAGTGGACCGTGACCTCGAGGTCGAAGCCGGACCCCATGACGTTCTTGCCGAGGTAGCCCTTGGCGTACGCCTCGGCGACCGCCTGGTGCAGCCGGCGCGCGACGTGCAGCACCTCACCGCGCACGTAGACGAACGCGTGGTGGCAGCCGATCGCGTACGACGTGATCGCGATGCCCTCGATCAGCTCCTGCGGGCTGGCGAGCATGAGCGGGATGTCCTTGCAGGTGCCCGGCTCGGACTCGTCGGCGTTGACCACCAGGTAGCGCGGACCGCCGTCGGGCGCGGGCAGGAAGCTCCACTTCATACCGGTGGGGAACCCGGCGCCGCCGCGGCCGCGCAGGCCGGAGTCCTTCACGGCGGCGATCACGGCGGACGGCTCCATCGCCAGCGCAGCGCGCAGGCCCTTGTAGCCGCCGTTCTTCTCGTACGTGGCCATGGTCCAGGACTTGTCCGCGTCCCAGTGGGCGCTCAGCACGGGGGTCAGGGTGGTCATCAGGACTCCTCCGCCTCGTCGGACGGGCGTCGCGTGCCCTTCTCGTCGCCGAACGGCGCCGCGGCCCAGCCGTGCTCGTGGGCCACCTCGAGGCCGACCAGCGTGGCCGGTCCGGCACCGACACCCTCGTCCGCACGTCCGTCCGGGAAGCCGGCGAGCACGCGGCTCATGTCGCGGAACGGCACGACCGTGTCGGCCCCGCGGGTCGGGTGGACCGGGCGGCCCGCCTGCAGCGTGTCCACCAGCTCCACCGCGGAGGCCGGCGTCTGGTTGTCGAAGAACTCCCAGTTGACCATCACCACGGGGGCGTAGTCGCAGGCCGCGTTGCACTCGATGCGCTCGAGCGTGATGGCGCCGTCGTCCGTCGTCTCGTCGTGCCCGACGCCGAGGTGCGCCTCGAGCTCCTCCCAGATGGCGTCGCCGCCCATCACCGCGCACAGCGTGTTGGTGCACACCCCGACGGTGTAGTCGCCGTTGGGGTGCCGCTTGTACTGCGTGTAGAACGTCGCGACGGCCGAGACCTCGGCGGTGCTGATGCCGAGCTCCTGCGCGCAGAACGCGATGCCGCGCGGGCTGACGTACCCGTCCTCGGCCTGCACCAGGTGCAGCATCGGCAGGAGCGCCGAACGCTGCTCGGGGTAGCGCGCCATGATCGCGGCGGAGTCGGCGGCCAGCCGGGCCCGCGTCTCCTCGTCGAACCCGGCGCGGTGCGACTGGCCGTGGACGCGGCCCTGCACAGGTCCGGTCGTGTCTGCGGACATCAGCGGTCCACCCCTCCCAGCACGGGGTCGAGCGAGGCGACGGAGACGACGACGTCGGCCAGGTTGCCGCCCTCGCACATCACCGAGACCGCCTGCAGGTTGTTGAACGACGGGTCCCGGAAGTGGGCCCGGTACGGCCGCGTGCCGCCGTCGGAGACGACGTGGCAGCCCAGCTCCCCGCGGGGGTGCTCCACCGAGACGAAGGCCTGCCCGGCGGGGACCCGGAAGCCCTCGGTGACCAGCTTGAAGTGGTGGATCAGGGCCTCCATCGAGGTGCCCATGATCTCCTTGATGTGGTCCAGCGAGTTGCCCATGCCGTCGGTCCCGATGGCGAGCTGCGCCGGCCAGGCGATCTTCTTGTCGGCCACCATCACCGGGGCCTGACCCAGCTTCTGCAGCCGCTCGAGCGTCTGCTCGACGATGTGGATCGACTGCCAGCACTCCTCGAACCGGACCATCATCCGGTCCCAGGCGTCGGCGCCTGTGCCCGTCGGCACGTCGAAGTCGTACGTCTCGTACCCGCAGTACGGCGCCGCCTTGCGCACGTCGTACGGCAGGCCGGCGGACCGCAGCACGGGGCCGGTGAGCGCCAGCGCGGTGCAGCCGGCCAGGTTGAGGTAGCCGACGCCCTTGAAGCGCGCCTGCAGGATCGGGTTCGCCAGCATCAGCTTCTGCAGCTGACCCAGGTAGTGCCGGACGCCGACCAGAGCCTCACGGATCGTGTCGATCGACCCCGGCGGGATGTCCTGCACCACACCGCCCGGACGGATGTACGCGTGGTTCATCCGCAGGCCGGTGATCAGCTCGAAGATCTGCAGGACCTCCTCGCGGGCCTGGAAGGCCAGGGTCATGATGGTCGTCGCGCCGAGCTCGTTGCCGCCGGTTCCCAGGGCGACCAGGTGGGACGCGATCCGGTTGAGCTCCATCATCATGACGCGGATGACGGAGGCCTTCTCCGGCACGTCGTCCGTGATGCCGAGCAGCTTCTCGGTCGCCAGGCAGAACGCAGCCTCCTGGAACAGGGGCGCGAGGTAGTCCATCCGGGTGCAGAAGGTCACGCCCTGGGTCCAGGTGCGGAACTCCATGTTCTTCTCGATGCCCGTGTGCAGGTAGCCGATACCGGCACGAGCCTCGGTGACGGTCTCGCCCTCGATCTCGAGCATCAGCCGCAGCACGCCGTGGGTCGACGGGTGCTGAGGGCCCATGTTGACGACGATGCGCTCCTCGCCGAGGCGAGCGGCCTCCTCGGCGATGTCGGACCAGTCGCCGCCGGACGCCTCGAAGGTGGGGACGCCTGCGGTCTGGTCGTCGACGACGTGGCCGGTGGCGTGCGGGACGCCCGAGCGGTGCGGTGCCTGCGTGCTCACGTGTACGACCTCCGCTGGTCCGGGGGCGGGGTTGTCGCGCCCTTGTACTCGACCGGGATGCCACCGAGCGGGTAGTCCTTGCGCTGCGGGTGGCCCGGCCAGTCGTCCGGCATCTCGATGCGTGCGAGCGCCGGGTGGCCGTCGAAGACGATGCCGAGATCGCGGGCGCGCGGACGCCCTTCCGGCTGCGGCGAAGTGGGGTGGGACGTCATGGCGCCTCCGATCTGCTTTGAACGAATGTTCAGAATTCTAGGACAGATCGCTCTTATTTGCTTGACAGAATCGACTTAACGCTCTTGAATCACTGTTCAAGCGCCGTCGCTGTCCCGATGCCTCGGCCTATCGAACCAGGAGCCGATGATGTCTCGACCTTCCCCCGCCGATTCCGCGGTCGCCGCCCCGGCCGACGCCGCCCTGACGGGCGGCACCGCGCTCGCCCGCCGCCGAC
>NCKG01000150.1:0-5264 GCA_002279095.1 Cellulomonas sp. 14-74-6 | reverse complement strand
CACCGTCTGGCCGAAGCTGACCAGCTGGTCGTAGAAGCCGGCGACCGGCCAGTCGGGGTAGAACGCCAGACCGTCGTTCTTCACCACGGAGTCGAAGTTGTCCTGCAGGGTCTTGGTGCTCGGGTCCGTGATCACGGACGAGTCACCGGCGACCGGCAGACCGCCGAGCTTGGCCATGGTGTCCTGCGCCGTCTTGCCCAGCGTGGCGTCGATGAACTTCGCAGCGAGCGCGGCGTTCTTCGAGTTCTTCGGGATGACCAGCAGGTTGCCGGACGAGCCCGGGTTCAGCTTGTTGCCCGGGAAGGTGAACTGGCCAAGCTTGAAGGAGGTGACCTCCTTGTTCAGGCGGCCGAACCACCACGAGCCGGAGACCATGATCGGGTACTTGCCGGCGATGAACGCGGTACCCATGTCCTCGGCCTTCAGACCGGAGGAGTCCTTGGAGACGTAGCCCTTGGACACCCAGTCGGCGAGGGTGTTGGTGCCGTCCAGCAGCGGGCCGGACGTGAAGTCCACGTTGCCCTTGAACAGCTGGAAGTTGTCGACGAAGGAGCGGTCGGCCTTGTTCAGCACCAGCTCGTACCACAGCTGACCGAGGGGGTACTCGGCACCGGCCTCGGCCAGCGGGGTCACACCGTTCTGCTTGAACGTCGCCAGGGCCTTCTCGAAGTCGGCGAAGCTCGTCGGCACGGAGATCCCGTACTTGTCGAACATGTCCTTGTTGTAGAAGACGGTGACGTACTCGCCGTAGCTCGGGACGCCGTACCACTTGCCGGAGCCCATCAGCCCGTTGTCGTCGTACTTGGCGGTGGTCTGCACGGACGACGACAGCTTGGAGTCCCAGCCGTACTTCTTGGCGTCGGCGCTCAGGTCGGTGAGCAGGCCCTGCGAGGCGAGCTGGCCCGCGGTCGCGTTGCCCTTGTTGTACTCCATGACGTCCGGCACGTCGTTGCCCGCCAGCACGATCTTGGCGTTCTTCTGCAGCTGCTCGAACGTCTGCTTCTCGACCTTGACGGTGACACCGGGGTTGGCCGCCTCGAACTCCTTGATGGCGGCGTTCCAGCCCTGCGTCATCGCCGAGTCGTCGCCCTCGTAGTGCCAGAACGTGAGGGTGGTCGGGTTGGCGGTGCCACCGGCGGCGGCGCTCGAACCGGAGGACGAGCTGCCCCCGGACGAGCAGGCGGCCAGGGAGAGGGCCGCGAGGGCGGTCGCGGCGACCACCTTCAGGCGGGTCGAACGGATCATGACTTTCCTTCCGTCGTGCGGCTCGGCATCGAGCAGCGGGTGGGATGGAGCGGTGCGGCTCGTCAGGGGGTGGTGAGCCGGGTGACCGGACCGGACGTCTCCCGGACCTGCAAGGTGCAGGGCAGGTTGACCCCGGCCGGGGCTGGGCGGCCGCCGAGGACCTCGAGCAGGCCGTGCACCGCACGACGGCCCTGGTCGGGGCCGGGTGCGGCGAGATAGGTGAGCGGGTGGTCGTACATGTCGCTGATCTCGCCGGAGATGGCGATACCGACCACGGACATGTCACGAGGGACGGAGCGCCCCGCCTCGCGCAGGGCGGAGGCGACGCCGAACAGCGCGAGCTCGTTCATCACGATCACGGCGGTCAGCTCGGGGTGCTCGGCGAGCAGGGCGCTGGTGGCTCGACGACCGGCGCCCGGGTTGACGTCGCACGGCGTGCTCACCGGCGTCAACCCGCGCTGCGCCATCGACTCCTCGTACGCGCGCAGGGCGCGGACCGAGGGGCCGTAGCCGGCGTCGAGGTCCGCCTGCGAGCGGTTGACGAAGGCGATGTGCGTGTGGCCCTGGCTCGCCAGGTGGTCGACCGCCACCTCGAGGCTCTCCTCGAAGTCGATGTCGACCCAGACCCGGTCGGCCGGGTCGGCCGAGCGACCGATCAGCGCGCACGCGAGGCCCTGGCTCTCGACGGCCTCGATACGGGGGTCGTCCAGCGCGACCTCCATCAGCAGCACGCCGTCGGCGGTGCGGCCCGCCGCGAGCTCCCGCAGCACCTCGGGCTCGCTGCTGCTGACCGGCCACAGCACCAGCTCGTAGTCCGCCTCGCGGGCCGCCTCGACCGCCCCCTGGACGATCTCGTTCAGGGTGGCGCCGAGCGAGACCCCGTACACCGGGTAGGCGAGGGCGAGCACGTGGGTGCGGCGCGAGGCGAGCGCGCGGGCGACGGGGTCACGGCGGAAGTCGAGCTGGGCCATCGCCTGCTCGACGCGGGCGCGGGTGGCGGCCGAGACGGGGCGCTTACCCGTGAGCGTGTACGACACGGTGCTCAGAGAGACATGGGCCAGATCGGCCACGTCCTGCATCGTCGCCACGGCGAACCCCTTCGTTCGAAGCGCTTCCGCGAAGCGCTTCGACAAGAATGTGCGGCGAGGTGGATAACGTCAAGCGCGCGAACAAACCCGTGACCGGATCGAGACCGTCGGTGGCTGGACATGCGTCCGGCGCACGTCCGGACGCGGAGCGGCGGTCCCTGCGACCGCCCCGGTCAGCGGCCCGTCAGCGGCTGGTCACGGCCTCATGCCGGCAGCAGGAACCCGTCGGCCACCAGGCCCCGGGCGGTCGGCAGCACCTCTCGGGCGACGTCCTCCGCCGACCGGTCCAGCAACGCGCCGAGCGCACCGACCAGCGTGCCGACGCCCAGCTCGCCGTCGCACGCCCCGACGAGGCCGGCCACGGCGGTGCCCACCTGCACGGCACGACCGAACCCGCCGCCCTGCCGCAGCAGCACCACGCGGGGGTCGGACTCCCCCGGCACCAGGTGCCGCTCCTCGGTGACGTCGGGGGCGACGACGAGGTGCTCCGCGAGGAACGCCTCGTCGTCGCGGGCGGAGAGCCAGTCGTGGGCGGCCAGGCCGGCCGCGACGGCCGGACCGACAGGGCCCGGCAGCGGGTTGGTCAGCTCCTCGAGCCGGCGCAGCCGCGGCCGGTGCGCGTCGGCCGCCGCGGGCCGGCGCAGGGTCACGATGCCGAAGCCGATCGCGGTGACGTCCCGGGACGCCAGGTCGTCCAGCCAGGCGCCGTACAGCGATCGCCACGCGGTCCGGTCGGCCGCGGCCGTGGTGCCGGCGTCGCGGATCCAGGTCTCGGCGTACTGGGCCGGGTCGAGCAGCTCACGCTGCACCACCCACACGTCCAGGCCCGAGGCGTCCACCCAGGCACCGATCCGCTCGGTCCAGTCGGCCTGCCCGCGCACCTCCCAGTTGGCCAGCAGCTGCGCGACGCCGCCGGGCGCCAGCACGTCGCCGACCCTGGTGACCAGCTCCTCGACCAGCGAGTCGCCGGCGCGACCGCCGTCGCGGTACTCGTACACCGGCACATCCGGCATCCGCGGGGTGATGACGAACGGCGGGTTGCTCACCACCAGGTCGAACACCTCGCCGGCGACCGGCCCGAGCAGCGAGCCGCGGCGCAGGTCCACCCGGGACGGGTCGAGACCGGCCAGCGCGAGGTTGAACGCCGCGAACGCCAGCGCCCGGTCGGACACGTCCGTCGCGGTCACGTGCCGCGCATGCCGCGAGGCGTGCAGCGCCTGCACCCCGCAGCCCGTGCCGAGGTCCAGCACGCGGTCGACCCGCGTCGGCACCGTGGCGGCGGCGAGCGTCACCGACGCACCGCCGATGCCCAGCACGTGGTCGGTGCCCAGCGGACCGCCGGTCGCCAGCTCGCCGAGGTCGGAGGCGACCCACCACGTCGTCTCGTCGGCACCGTCGACCGCGGTCCACGGGCGCAGGTCGACGAGGGGGCGGAGCCTGTCCGGCCGAGACGAGCCGGGCGCTGTCGCCGACGGCGCCGCATCGCGCGGCGCCGCGTCCGACGGTGCCGACTCCCCTGGTGCGCCGTCACGGCCGAGCGCCGGCGCTTCGCGCTCGTCCACGTCGTCGGCCCGGGCGACGAGCCCGAGCGCCAGCGCACCGGCCGCGCCGGCGGTCGGCAGCGCGCGGTCCAGGTCTGCCCTGGTCACCACCTCACCGAGGAGGAAGGTCCGCACCAGCGTCGCGACGGGCGGGACGTCGGGGCCGGCGGTCGCCCGCAGCGCGGGGCTCGGCTCACCGCGCTGCAGCGCCGCCGAGGCGACGGGGCCGAGCAGCGCCTCGACGGCGTCGACGGTGAAGACGGCAAGGTCCGCACGGAGGGCGGCGACCGCGGCCTCGTCGACGACCGGGACGCGATGCGGCGTGCGGTCGTCGGGCGTCGTGTCGGACGACGTCACCGCTCCTCCCCCGCCACGAGGTCGACGACCACCGGCAGGTGGTCGCTGGCGACGCGGGCCGCCGGGACGTCGAGCACACGGGCGGCTGTCACGCGCAGACCGTAGCCGACCAGCACGGCGTCGATCCGCTGGGCCGGAGCGGACGCCGGGAACGTCGGACCGGCGTACGCGGCCGCATCGGTCAGCCCTCGGGCGAGCAGCCTGCGCCACGACGGCTGGTCCGGCAGCTCGTTGATGTCCCCCAGCACCACCCACGGCTCGGTGCGGGGGATCCGGTCGAGCAGCAGGCGCAGGTGCCGTTCCCGTTCACCCGCGTCCAGGCCGAGATGGACGACGACCACCCGGACCTTCTCGCCGCCCGCCAGCACGCGCGCGGTGCTGGCACCGCGGCGGGTGCGCGGCAGCTCCCAGGGCAGCCGGTACGCCGCCACCCGGTCGGACGGCAGGTCCGCACGCACCAGCAGGGCGGTGGTGCGGGAGGCGCCGCCGCCGACGACCACGCGGAGCCCCGCACGCCGGGCGACGCGGCGCAGGCGCCACCGGCCGAGCGGGCCGAGCGGACGTTCCTGGACGCCGACGACGTCCGGAGCCGTGTCCCGCAGCACGCCGACGACGGCGTCGACGCACCGTCGGGTGGTCAGCCAGGGAGTGCCGAGGGCGTGCAGGTTCCACGTCATCACCCGCAGCGGCTGGTTCGCCTCGGCAGGCTGGGACGCCGCCGCGGGTCTCGGCAGTGCTGCGGGTTCCGTCACCCCGGCGGGCTCCGTGGCTCCGGAGGGCTGCCTCACTCCCGCGGGCGCGGTCCCCGCGGTGCCGAGTCGGCAAGGCTGTCGTCGTCCAGGTCCTGGTCAGGCAGGTCTGCGGCGAGCTCGGCGTCCGAGAACTCGTCCGTCTCGTCGAACTCGAGCTCCGCCTCGAGCACCTCCGGGGCCGGCGACCCGCCGGACCCGCGCCGTCCCTCCGCCGGCACCGCGGCGACCGACTCGCGGTCCACCCGCGCCGCCCGGAGCCTGGACACGATCACCGCCCCGAA
>NCKG01000149.1:0-5276 GCA_002279095.1 Cellulomonas sp. 14-74-6 | reverse complement strand
GCCCAGCGCGTGCACGTCGATCGCGACCACCGAGATGGTGGGGCTGGCGAGCCGGCACAGCGGGGAGTCGTCCCAGGCGACCACCGACAGCTGCTCCGGCACCAGCACACCCTCCTCGGCAGCCACGGCGAGCCCCGCCGCCGCCATCACGTCATTGTCGTACACCACCGCCGTCGGGGGCGTGGGACCCCGCAGCAGGTCAGCGGTCGCACGGCGGCCCGCCTGCTCGGTGTAGTCGGCCTCGACCGTGGTCAGGTCCATGGCGCGAGCGGCGCACTCGTCGGCGAACGACGCGCTGCGCACCCGCGTGTGCAGCAGCCGCCGCGGCCCGCTGACCCGGGCGATCCGCCGATGGCCGAGCCCGTGCAGCGCGGCGACGGCCTCCCGGGCGCCGTGGTCGTCGTCGACGAACACGTTGCTGACCGGCAGACCGGTGGCAGGTCCACCGAGCACCACGGCGGGCAGGCCGAGCTCCGGCAGGGCGGCGAGGCGCTCGTCGTCCGCACCGTGGTAGTCGACGACGACGAGTGCGTCCACTAGGTGACCCGCCGCCCAGCGGCGCCACGCGGACAGCTCGGCCGTGTGGTCCGGGACCACGTGCAGCAGCAACGACATGTCCGTCGCTGCCAGCGTCTCCTCGATCCCGGCGACGAGCTCCATGAAGAACGCCTCGAGCCCGAGCATCCGCGCCGGTCGCGCGAGGACGAGCCCGACGGCGCCGCTGGTCATCGGGTCACGGCCGGTTCGGGGGTCCCGTCCGGTGCCGGGGTCGTGTCCATCACCGAGCGCTGCCGGACGGCGAGCAGGTCGTTGGCCGTCCGGAGCACCGGGGCGCTGGTGAGCGCCGCGGGGTCGAGCGAGCGGTCCGTGGTCACGACGAGGCTCACGGTCGCGCCGGCGGGAAGGGTCACCAGGGCATCGTCCACCCGCGCACCGGGGTCCAGCCGGTCCACCAGGAGGGTGATGTCGCGGACGAGCGAGCTCGCGACCAGGTCCACCCGCAAGCCGCCGTCGACCGGGGTCACGGTGGCCTCGAGCGCGTCGGGGTCGAGGGCGAGGTCGACATCCTCGACGAAGGTGTGGACGGTTCGCACTTCGTCCAGGGTGACGACGAGCGCCTCGGCACGCGGGTCCACTGGGGTGACGAGGTCCACCGGCAGCGGCAGGACCGCCACGGCACGGGCCGGCACGTCGACCACCAGGGACGTCGTTGCCAGCCGGTTGCCGGCCAGGCTCTCGCGGCGGACCGCCGCGGTACCTGTCCACTGCTCGTCGGTGTCGTTGACCACCGCGAGCGCCGGGGCGCCGTCCCGCTCCACCAGGGTCAGCAGCCGCGGTGCGTTGGCGCGCCGCAGGGCGAACCACAGCGGCTTGAGTCGCTCCTGGGAGTCGACGGCAGCCCAGCTGGTCACCGGCCAGCAGTCGTTGAGCTGCCAGACGATGGCCCCCGCTGTACGGGGCCACCACGACCGGTAGTGCTCCACGGCGTGCGCCACCGCCCGGGCCTGGTTGAGCTGGGCCGCCCACGTCCAGTCGGTGAAGTCGTCGGGCACGCCGAGGTGCGGGGCCATGCCGCGGTCGAGCTTGCCGTTCCCGTCCTCGGCCTTCTGGTGGACCAGGAAGACGGGGTCGTCCTTCGGCTCGGCCGCCGTCTCGAGGGGCGCCCCGTCCACGGCATGGACCCAATCGTGCAGCGTGCGCCACGTCGGCGGCCCCTGGAACCCGAACTCCGAGCAGAACCGCGGCACCTCGCCGCGGTAGGCGGTGTAGTCGACGCGGTTCCACACCTCCCACTGGTGGTGGGTGCCGTGGTCAGGGTCGTTGGGATGCACGTCGGCCGCGTCGCGGCGCGGGGAGTACGGGCTGTTGTCCGTGTACGGGCGCGTCGGGTCGAGCTCGGCGACCACGTCACGGAACAGCTGGTGGGCGTAGCGAGCGCCCCACGTGCGACCGTCGAGCTCCGCCTTCCAGCCCCAGTCCTCGTGGCCCCAGACGTTCTCGTTGCCGCCGTTCCAGATCACCAGCGACGGGTGGGAGGCGAGGCGCACGACGTTCTCGCGGGCCTCCGCCTCGATCTCCTCCAGGATCGGCGACTCCTCCGGGTAGGCGGCGCACGCCAGCAGGAAGTCCTGCCACACGAGCAGGCCGCGCTCGTCCGCCGCCCTGTAGAAGTCGTCGGACTCGAAGACCCCGCCGCCCCACACCCGCAGCAGGTTGAGGTTCGCACCGAGCGCCTGGTCGAGGCGACGCGCGAGGCGCTGCGGCGTGATGCGGGTCAGCAGGTGGTCGTCCGGGATCCAGTTGGCGCCCTTGACGAACACCGGCCGGCCGTTGACGCGCAGCACGAACGCGGTGCCGACGGTGTCGTCGGAGGTGTCGAGCTCGACGGTGCGGAACCCGATGCGGCGGGTCCAGGTGTCGAGCGGACCGTCGGCTGCGTCGGCGAGGTGGGCGAGGTGGGCGAGGTCGCGAGCGTCAGCTCTGGTCACGTGCACGACGAGGTCGGCCAGCGGCTGCGCGCCGTAGCCGGCGGGCCACCACAGCGGGGCCTCGGGCACCTCGACGACCAGCAACGCCGACGTCTCGTCGGCTGCGACCCGCACCTGCGCGCGACGGCCGAGCACCTGCGCCGTGACGTCCACCGGCTGGGCCGTCCCCAGCCCCGACCGCTCGAGCGTGACGTGCAGCTCCACGCGGCCCGTCCCGTCGGGACCCACCGTGACCAGGGGCCGCACCTGCGCCAGCCGGGCCACCCGCCAGCGCTCCACCCGCACCGGCTTCCAGATGCCGGCCGTGCGCAGGTCCGGTCCCCAGTCCCAGCCGAAGGAGCTAGCCATCTTCCGGACGAAGTTGAACGGGGTCGGGTACGCGCTGGGCCGGCCGCCGAGCCGGTCGCGCAGCTCGAGCGCGTACGCGGTGGCCGACCGCAGGTCGACGGTCAGCCTGCGCGCGGCGCGGTCGGTCAGGTGCCGCACGTCGAACCGGAAGGAGCGGTGCATGTTGGCCGTCCGCCCCAGCACCATCCCGTCGACGGCGACGGTCGCCACGGTGTCCAGCCCGTCGAAGGCGAGGTCCACGCGCTCGTCGTCCGCCGCGGGCTCGAGCGTCAGCGCCCGCTCGTAGCGCCAGTCGACGTCGTGCATCCACGTCAGCGCCTGCTCGTTGGCGTCGAGGTACGGGTCGCCGATTGCGCCGGCGGCGAGCAGGTCGGTGTGCACGGAGCCCGGGACCTGCGCGGGGAAGGTGCGCAGCAGCCTCTCCGGGACCGGGCCGGCGGTGGGACGGACGGTCCAGCCGTCGTGGATGGGGTGGCTCATGGTGGTGCTCCTGGAAGGTGGTGCCGGGCTGTGGGCGGTTCGGGGCGCGCGGGTCAGGGGGCGCCGCCGTACCTGGTGGTCGCGGCGGCCCACCAGGCGTCGGCGATGCACCGGTGGCCGAGGGGGGTGGGGTGCACGCCGTCCGCGGCGACCGCCTCGGGACCGACCCGCGCCGCGAGCGCGGCCATCGGTCCGGCGAGCGGCACGAACGCGGCGCCGACCTCCTCGGCGAGGGTGCGCACCGCCGCCTGCTTGGGCGCCAGGTCCTCGTCCCACGCGGCCTGGTCGGGCGTCACCGGGACGACAAAGGGCTCGACGAGCACCACCGCCGTGCCGCGGGCGACCAGCGGCTCCAGCAGGGACCCGTACACGTCGGCGAACCGTTCCGCGGTGGTCCCCACGCCGCCGTCGTACCGCCGCCACGTATCGTTCACGCCGACGTACACCGACACCAGGTCCGCCTCCGGCGCCAGCGCGTCCCGGTCCCAGCGCGCCGCGAGCTCGGTGACCCGGTCACCGCCGACGCCCGCGTTCAGCACGCGGGACCCGGCCAGCGGTCCGTCGGCCAGCAGCCGGACGTAGCCGCTGCCCAGATCCGCGGGGTCGTCGCGGCGCCCCCACTCGGTGATCGAGTCGCCGGCGAGCACCACCGTGCGGGGCGGCCAGGTGATCTGTGCCATCAGCTGTCTCCTCACGGGGCCCTGCGCGCAGGGGCGGGTCCGGGCACGTGTCGCGCCCGGAGGGGGCGGCGCCGCCGCGACGGGTACCGTGACGGCGTGTCGCAGCAGGTGCCGCCGGCCAGCCAGACGGCGATCCTCGACGCCATCCGCTCGTCACGGACCATCAGCCGCGTCGAGCTGACCCGCATCACCGGGCTCACGCCCGCGACGGTCTCGATCGTGGTGCGGCGGCTGATGGACGCCGGCCTCGTCGTCGAGGTCGGCCGCGGCGACTCCACGGGCGGCAAGCCGCGCACGCTGCTCGAGCTGGCCCCGACCTCGCGGTACGCCGTCGGCGCGCACCTGGACGAGGACGGCACCACGTACGTGGTCGCGGACCTGGGCGGTGCGGTGGTGTCCCGCTGGCGCCGCCGCGGCATCGGCGACGGCGACCCGCACGACACCGTGGCGCGGATCGCCACCGAGGTGCAGGGCATGGTGGAGCGCGCCGCGATCGACCCCGCCAGGCTGGTGGGGCTCGGCGTGGTGTCCGCGGGACCGCTGGCCGCCAGCACCGGCCGGGTGCTGGCGCCACCCGCGATGGCGCACTGGGTGGACTTCCCGCTGCGCGAGCGCCTCGAGGACGCCACCGGGCTGCCCGTGGTGCTCGACAACGACGCCACCGCCTCGGTGGTCGGCTCGTACTGGGCGGACGGGGTGCCGGACACCGTAGCGATGGCGGCGCTGTTCGTCGGCAGCGGCATCGGCGCGGGCATCCTCACGGACGGCGTGGTGTACCGCGGTGCCCGCGGTAACGCCGGCGAGGTGGGCCACACCACCGTGGACCTGGACGGCCCCGAGTGCTGGTGTGGCAACCGCGGCTGCCTCGAGGTGATGGCCGGCCCCAGCACCGTGGTGGCGCAGGCGCGCGCCGCAGGGTTCGACCTGGGACCCGCCGACCGGCCCGTGCTGACCGCGTTCCACGACCTGGCGCGGCGGGCGCTGGCCGGCGACCAGCCGGCGACGGCGCTGCTGACGAGGTCAGCGCGGTACCTGGCGGTCGGCGCGCACACGCTGGCGAACATCCTGGACCTCGACCTCCTCGTGCTGACGGGGCCCGCGCTGACGGTGGCGGGGCCGTTGTACCTGCCGGTGGTCGCCCGGCACCTGACCGAGGCGTTCTTCGCGCGGGGCAGCGGTTCCGTCGACGTGCGCCTGTCGACCCACGGGGCCGAGGCGGCGGCGATCGGTGCGGCCGCGCTGGTGCTGAAGTCCGGGCTCGCGCCCCGCTCCCGGGGCT
>NCKG01000148.1:0-5310 GCA_002279095.1 Cellulomonas sp. 14-74-6 | reverse complement strand
TCGACGGTGGTCAGCGACGACGAGCCGTCGGTGGAGACGCTGCGCGTGCTGCACCGCACCATCGCCGAGGTCGGCGACGACATGGCGGCGATGCGGGTCAACACCGCCATCGCCAAGCTGATCGTGCTGAACAACCACCTCACCACGCTGGACCGCGTCCCTCGGGCCGCCGTCGAGCCGCTCGTCCTGATGACGGCCCCGGTGGCGCCGCACATCGCCGAGGAGCTCTGGGACCGCCTCGGCCACGAGGAGTCGCTGACCTACGCGCCGTTCCCTGTCGCCGACCCGGCCTACCTGGTCGAGGAGTCGGTGACCTGCGTCCTGCAGGTGGCGGGCAAGGTGCGTGGGCGCGTCGAGGTGGCGCCGTCGGTGTCCGACGACGAGCTGCGCGAGCTGGCGCTGGCCGATGCCGGTGTGCAGCGGGCGCTCGACGGCAGGGCCGTGCGCACCGTGGTGGTCCGCGCGCCCAAGCTCGTCAACGTGGTGCCGGCCTGACGCTGTCCGGCCCCGATGTCACGCCTCGGCTCAGCACGGCGGCCGGCCCACGTCGCCGTCGTGACGGACTCGACCGCGGCGCTGCCCGCCGGCGCCGCCGCACGCTGGGGCGTGCGGGTCGTCCCGCTCCAAGTGCTCGTCGACGGTGCGCCGCTGCTGGGTGCCGACCTGGGCGCGGCGACGATCTCGGCCCTCCAGCGCGGGGCGCGCGTCACCACGTCCCAGCCGTCGGCGGCGGCGTTCGCGGACGCGTACGCCGCGGCGGCGTCCGACGGAGCGACCGCGGTGGTGTCCGTCCACCTGTCCGGTGAGCTGTCCGGGACGGTGCAGGCGGCCCGGTCCGCCGCCGAGCGGGCACCGTTGCCGGTCCACGTCGTCGACTCCCGGACCGCCGCGATGGGGCTGGGGTTCGCGGCACTGGCCGCGGCGTGGGTGGCCGGTGGGACGCCGGTGGACGGCGCCCGGGTCGACGGTCCGCCGCCCGAGCACCCGCGTCGGTCCGCCTCCCGGTGGCGCATCCGGCGCAGCGGCGCCGCCGACCCCCGTCGCGCCACCGACGCCGAGGCGGTCGCCCGGGCAGCCCGGACCGCTGCAGAGTCGTCGAGGGTGTGGTTCCTGGCCGACTCCTTGGAGCACCTGCGGCGTGGTGGTCGGCTCGGCGCGGCTGCGGCCGCCCTGGGGACCGTGCTCGGAATGCGTCCGCTGCTCACGGTGGCGGACGGTCGGCTCGTCGTCGCGGAGAAGATCCGCACCCGCCGGGCAGCGGTCGAGCGGCTGGTCGCCGTGGCCACGGCCGCTGCGCTCGCTCGTCCCGGCGCGCGGGTGGCCGTGCACCACGCCGATCGCGCCGACGCCGCCCAGGACCTCGCGCATCGGCTGACCGAGGCGACCCGCGGCACGGTGCGTGAGATCGTGGTGAGCCCGGTCGGCGCCGTGCTGACGGCCCACGTGGGCCCCGGGTTGCTCGCGGTCGTCGTCTCGGACGGCGTTCCGGGTGAGGTGCCGGCCCGGCGCTGACCGAGCCGTCCCCAGCCCGTGGCGTCGTGGGCGCCATCGGGCTCCCGTTCCGACGTCCGTCTGGCGCCCGCTTCCCGCGCCTAGCGTCCCCGGCGTGTCCCGTGCCGACGTCAGCGCCGCCCGCCGTCGGCTGGAGCGGCTGGCCCGCCGGGCAGAGGCAGACCCGGCGGCCGCGGATGCACCGCCCGCCGGACCACCCCTCGCGGACGGACCGCTGCCCGATCGACCGGTGGCCGGACGACCAGGGGCTGACGAACCACCCGCCGCGCCCGTGCCGCGGCCGACTCTCAGCGGTGACGGCCTCGTCGCTCCACCGCTACCGGAGCCGGCAGCGCCGCTGGCGCGGACATCGGGCATGCCCTCGGTGCTCGGGCTCGATGCCTCCGAGGCACCGACGTCGGGCGGCCCAGGTTCGGCAGGGTCGACCGCCGGGGTCGGAGGGTGGGTCCCGACCGCCGTGCGCGCAGCTGCGGTCGAGTACCGGGACTCGTACGGGGTCGCGACGGACCTCAGCGTCGCCGACGAGCCCCCGCAGCGGGTGCGCTGGAGCGTGCCGTGGCGGCTGGCCGCCTCGGCGGCGACCGCGGTCGCGCTCGTGGTCGGCGCCACCCTGATCAGGGCGTCCGCCCTCGCACCGGGAGACCCGGTCGAGCTGCCCACGCCGGTGCCCGCCACCGCCGGAAGCTCGACCACGGAGTTCGCGCCACCGGAGTCCCCGCTCTCGACGGACGCCGCTCAGCTCGTCATCCACGTCGTCGGAGCCGTCGCCCGACCGGGCGTGGTGCGACTGCGGCCCGGAGCGCGCGTGCAGGACGCCATCGAGGCGGCCGGTGGTGCGGCCGCCGAGGCGAACCTCGCGGCGGTGAACCTTGCGCGGCCGGTGACCGACGGCGAGCAGCTCGTGGTGCCCGGTCCCGGCCTGGCCGCGCAGCCGTCCGCCCCGCCGAGCCCGAGCAGCGCGGGGGAGCGCCTGGACCTCAACACAGCCACGCTCGCCGACCTCGACGCGCTTCCGGGCATCGGCCCGGTGCTCGCGCAGCGCATCCTCGACCGGCGTCTGCAGCATCGCTTCACCTCCGTCGACGAGCTGGGCGAGGTCAGCGGCATCGGCCCCACCCTGCTGGAGCGGCTCCGCCCGACGGTGCGCGTGTGAGTGCCCGTGAGCAGTGTTCCGACACCGCGTCACGGCAGCGCCCAGGAGCTGCCCCGCGTGGCGCTGCGCGTGTCGATGCCCCTCAGGACGGGCCGTCCGACGTCGGGACGCCTGAGGCCCCCCAGGCGCTCGACCTGCGCCTGCTGCCGGTGGCCGTCGGGTGCTGGGCGGGCGCCGCGCTCGGAGTCGCCGGTGGTCCGACGGCCGTGCGGTGGATCGGGACCGCGGCCGTCGTGCTCGTGCCGGTCCTCGTCGTCGCGACGCGGTGCCGGCGCCCTCGGCGGCCGGGGCATCGCGTCTCCGCCACCGTGGCACTCGCGGTCCTCGTGCTCGCGCTGGCGCTGCTCGACGCGTCCGCGCAGCGCGGACTCCGGACCGGCGGTCTGCTCGGCACCGCCCTCCGAGAAGGTGCGACCGCGACGGTCACCGGTCGTGTCGTGGACCGCCCCGTGCCGATGGACGCCCGGTGGAGCGACGGCGAACCGGACCGTCGGTACACGGTCTCGGTGCGCTGGGTGGAGAGCCGCGGGCGACGGTCCGGCGCGGCCGCTTCGGTCGTGGTCGTCGCGCCGGGTGACGTGCCGCCCGGGAGCATCGTCCGCGTCACCGGACGGCTGACGCGGTCGGATGTCACGGACAGCACCGTGGCGACGCTCGCCGCGAGGTCGGCAGCGGAGGTCGTGGCCCCACCCGGATGGCCAGACCGCGCGGCTGAGCGCGTGCGCGCGGCAACGCGTCGGATCGCGTCGCGGCTGCCGGCCGACGCCGGCGTCCTGCTTCTGGGCATGGCGCTCGGCGACAGCTCGCGCGTCCCGGACGACCTGTCGGAGGCGATGCGAACGGCCGGACTGACCCACCTCATCGCCGTCTCGGGATCCCACTTCGCGCTCATCGGTGCGATCGCGGCGGCCGCGGCGGCGGCGTGCCGACTACCCGTGGCGCTCCGGGCAGGAGTCGTCCTGCTCACCGGGGCGGCCCTGCTCCTGCTCGTCGGGCCGCAGCCCAGCGTGCTCCGCGCCGCCGTGACCGGCGTGGTCGGCCTGCTCGGCCTCCTGTCCGGCCGACCTGCCCGAGCCCCTGCAGCCCTCGCCACGACCGTCACGGCGCTGCTGCTGACCGACCCGTGGCTCGCGTTCCAGGTCGGCTTCGCCCTCTCCGTGGTGGCGACGGCGGCGATTGTCGTCCTCGGCGGCGCCTGGGTACGCGTGTGGTCGCCTCGGCTCGGTCGTCCTCTCGCGTCCGCGGTGGCCGCTCCGCTCGCCGCGCAGCTGGCCTGCGCACCGGTCCTGCTCGTGCTGCGGCCCTCGGTCGGCACGTACGCGCTGCTCGCCAACCTCGCCGCAGCGCCGGCGGTGCCGCCTGCCACCGTGCTGGGTCTCCTGACCGCTGTGGTCGCTCCGTGGTCGCCGCATTCGGCCTTGCTGCTGGCGCAGCTCGCCGGCGCCGCGTGCTGGTGGGTCGCTGCGGTCGCGCGGGTCGCGGCCGCGGCGCCGGGTGCCCGGCTCGCGTGGGCCCCTGGCGCCGGTGGCATCGTCGCGATGGCCGGCGTGTCGGCTGCGGTCGGTGCCCTCATGCTGTCGGCACGCCGGCGCCGGTGCCTGCGCCGCAGAGCGTCCCGCGCGTCCCGGCCTGACCGGCGTGACGGTGGCTGACTCCTGTCCGTGCCGTCTGGCAGGCTGGTCCCGTGCCCAGCGCCCGACGTCCGACGTCCCGAGCCGCGCAGAGCGGGATCGGCTGGCAGGACGCACCGGTCGCACCCGTGGTGCTCGTCTCCGGTGCCGAGGCGCTCCTCGCGGAGCGTGCGGTGGACCGGATCGTCGAGCAGGTGCGGGAACGGATCCCGGACGTGGCGGTCGAGCGCCTCGACGCCGCGGAGTACACACCCGGCGCCCTCGCCGTGCTCACCAGCCCCAGCCTGTTCTCCGACGACAAGGTGGTTGTCCTCGAGGGCCTCGAGCGAGCGTCGGACGAGCTGCTGTCGGACGCGGTCGCGTACGTCGGTGCTCCGCTCGACTCCGTCGTCGTGGTGCTCCGGCATGGGGGTGGTGCCCGGGGCAAGCGTCTCCTCGACACCTGCAGGACTGCCGGCGTGCCCACCGTCGCGGCAGATCCCGTCAAGTCGGATGCCGACAAGGTGGCCTTCGCCGCTGCCGAGCTCCGGCGTGCCGGCCGCCGCGCCGACCCCGCGGCGCTCCGTGCTCTCGTGGACGCTGTCGGCGCGGACCTGCGCGAGCTGTCCGCCGCCTGCGCCCAGCTCGCCGCCGACACCACGGGGCTCATCGCTGCCGAGACCGTCGAGCGGTACCACGGGGGCCGTGTCGAGGCGACGGGGTTCCAGGTCGCCGACGCCGCCGTGGTCGGTGACGCCGGCCGCGCGGTGACCCTGCTCCGGCACGCCCTGTCCACCGGTCTCGACCCCGTGCCGATCGTCGCGGCGCTCGCGGCCCGGCTGCGCATGCTGGCCAAGGTCGGTGCGGTGCGGAGCCGGGGGGCCGCCGCCGCGCGGGAGCTCGGCCTGGCTCCGTGGCAGGTCGACCGGGCCGCCGGTGAGCTGCGCCGCTGGACACCGGAGGGTCTGGCTGCCGCGATCAGCGCCGTGGCGCAAGCTGACGCCGAGGTCAAGGGTGAGAGCAGGGACGCCGAGT
>NCKG01000147.1:0-5317 GCA_002279095.1 Cellulomonas sp. 14-74-6 | reverse complement strand
GGGGTGCTTCACACGAACCCGGCCCCGGCCGGACTTGTCATCGACACTGCACCCAGGAGCTGACGTGATCGCTCGCATGCGAAAGTCCATGGAGGAGAAGGACCAGGGCTTCACCCTGATCGAGCTCCTCGTCGTCATGATCATCATCGGGATCCTCGCGGCGATCGCGATCCCCGTGTTCCTCAACCAGCGCAAGAAGGCCGAAGACGCTGCGGCGAAGGCGGACGTCTCCACCATCGGCAAGGAGGTGGCGACCTACTTCGTCGACAGCACGAACGTCACAAAGCTGGCGGTGGCGTCCGACGGGAAGACCCCCGCGCACTACTCGATGTCCGGCGGTTCCCTCACCGCCGCCACGGACCTGGGGCGGATCTCCAACAACGTCGTTCTCGCCAAGCAGACGTTCACGGACGCGACCGACTGGTGCGTCTCCGTCACCGACGCCTCGGGCGACAAGGCGAAGACGGGCTTCAAGTACTCCGCTTCGGGCGGGCTCGAAGAGGGCGTCTGCCCCTGACGTAGGACTGGTCGTGCGGTGGGTAGGCGCTCCCTGCCCACCGCACGACCGTCGATGTTCATACGCAATTCTGACGACGCACCGAGGGGACTGGTGAGCACGTGACGCTCTCGGCTCGTGCCAGCCTTGACGCTGCTCGCGAAGATGGTTTCACCCTCGTCGAGCTCGTCGTCGCCATGTTGATCCTCGCCGTCGTCTCGGTGGCCGTGATCGGCGTGATCTTCCAGACCCAGGCGCTCGGCGCCTCCAACCGCAGCCGTGTCGCGGCGGCGAACCTCGCCTCTCGCGAGCTGGACCTGGTGCGCCAGGAGTTCGCCGCTTCCACCTCCGCACCTGTCACCCTGGCGAACGCCGGCCTGGTCACCGACCCGCACCCGCTGTCCGGAGGGGTCGCCGGCAGCCCGCTCGTGGTGGACGGGACGGCCTACACCGTCGAACGCAGCGCCCAGTGGAACGTCACCGGAACGGGTGCCTCGGCCTGCGAGGGCGGTTCCCTCGTGCCCTACCCGACGCTCGAGGTCACGGTCACCGTGACGTGGCCCAACATGGGTTCTGTCCGGCCGGTGGTGCTGAGCGGCGCGCTCGCCCCGGACAAGAACGCCGGGACCTCCTCGACCAACTCGTTCGTCGCGGCCAAGGTGCTCGACCAGGCGGCGCACCCCCTGAGCGGCGTCGCGGTGTCCGCGGCCGCCGCCAGCACCGCCACCGGCTACACCGACGCCAGCGGGTGCGCGGTCATCCCGATCACCCCGGCCGCGGCCGGGACGTCTTACACCGTGACCGTCGCGGACAGCGGATACGTCGACATGTCCGACACGGTCAACCCGAGCAAGACGACAGGCCTGATCACCCCAGGGTCGCTGTACTCGGGCGCCAGCTTCTCCGTCGCGCAGCCGGGGACGGTGGTGGTCAAGCTGGTCCGGTCCGACGGCCAGCCGCTCACCGACGCGCAGGTGGCCGGCTCCTCCATCTCGCTCGTCGCCGCGGAGTACTCGGGTGCGAGCGGGACCACGAGCCACACGGTCACCGGCGTCAGCACCACGATCACCGGGCTCTGGCCCACCAGCTACGGTGCGTACTTCGGCCCGACACCGCCCACGGGAGGCTACGACACGGCTGACCTGGCTCCCGGAGGCTCCGTCGCCCTCACCGCGACCTTCGAGATCGCGACCATGCCGCTCACGGCGCTTCCGGCCGGGACCACGACGGTGGTGGCCGTGCCCGCCGGCGCGTCCACGAGCTGCAGCCCCGGCGACGGGACGACCCTTGCCGTGACGGCGCCGAGCTCCCAGGTGACGCTGATGCCTGGCACGTACGACCTCTACGCGAGCGGGACAGGGTTCGCCTGCTCGCCCGGCCCCACCGGCGTGGCTCTCGGTGGTGGCGTCAACGACACGGTCACGTGGGGGACCACCACCCTGCAGCTCAGTGGCGTCCCGAGCGGCGGCACCGTGTGGGCCCTCAACTCTGCCTCCTCCGGAGTGACCAGCCTGGCGACGTGCCCCGGCGCGACGGGCTCGAGCGCGCTCAACATCGATGCGGCCCGTTCCGGTCCGACCGCGCTACCTGCGGGCACCTGGTTCGTGTACCAGACCAACGGCAGCGCCACGGCCAGCTGCACCAGCTACCCGGGCCTGATAGACCCCGTGAACGTCCTGTACGGCCAGGCGAACAGTCGAGCGTGGTCCGTGGCACCACTGACCGCATCGTTGACGCTGACCGGCATGAACAACGGCCAGACGCTGCTGGTGAGCACGGCACCGGTCAGCAACTGCACGTCGAGCAGCTACACCACCACCGGAACCGCGGCGACAGGGTCGGTCGCCGGCTGGTCGGGCAGCGCCAACGCGACGGTCAACCGCCCGCCCGCCACACCGAATCTCACGTACTACGCGTACCAGTGGAACACCTCGATGTGGTCGCCGAAGTGCACTGCCGCCGGCAGTTTCATCGTCGGCCCTGGGACCACGTCACTGAGCAAGAGCGTGACGCAGTCGACGGTGGGACCGTGAGGCGCCCGCGTCCGGCGGACGATGCCGGGACGTCGCTGACGGAGCTGTTGGTCTCGATGTCGCTGTTCAGCATCGTGCTTATCGCGGTGTCGACGCTGTCGATCGGCTTCATGCGGACGAACCAGCAGAACATCAACCGTCAGGACCAGATCGACGTGGCGCGTTCCGCCACGGAGGCGATGTCCAAGACTCTCCGGACGGCCGTCATGCCGAGCCAGCTCACCTCGAGCTGCGCCGGTGCATGCGCTGCCGATGCGTTCGTCCTCGGTCAGGACTTCGCCGTGCAGTTCTATGCGAACTTGAACAACGCGGGGAACACGGTCGGCCCCAGTCGAGTCACCTACACGGTCATCACCGCCGGCGGTGTCTCGAGCCTCGTCGAGAAGATCCAGACGCCCGACTCGCCCGTCCCCGCTGCCTCGGGGTACCTCTACTGCGACGCGGAGGCTGCCGGTGCGAGCTCGACGTGCAAGGCGCGGCTCCGCACCAGGACCCTCGCGGTGGGGGTCCAGACCGCCACGCCTATGTTCAGCTACTACTCAGCGACCAGCGCGACGGCGCTGAGCCCGGCAGCCAGCGGCGGCAGCCTCAGCTCCACCGACCTGGGCAACGTGCTGGCGATCGAGCTGCACGTCACCGTGCAGAAGCAAGCCAGCGCGCGCGCCAACCCCACCACCTACATCCAGCGGATCACTCTGCCCAACGCGCAGGCGGTGCTCCGCCAGGAGGAAGCAGCGACCCCGTGATGCGACGAAGTGGCGTGATGCGCACCATCTGGCGGCAGGACGACTCGGGCTCCGCCCTCGTTCTCGTGGTGGGCTCGATGATGGTCCTTGCGATGCTCGCCCTCACCGCGCTCGCGTACGGCTTGGGGAGCCAGAAGTTCGCCAGGTACGACGAGGACTATTCCGCCGCGATCGCGGCTGCTCAGTCCGGCGTGGACGACTACATCTCGCGGCTCAACCGCAACGACTCGTACTACTCCTCGGTTGACTGCACCAACGTCGCACTGCGTGGGCCGGCCGTCGGCACCAACACCTGTGGGTGGGGTGCCGGGACTGCTCTCGGTTGGGTGCCGGTGAACGCCGCGAACGCCGGATCCACGGGGGCCTTCTTCCACTACTCGGTCGACTCGAGCCGCATCAACACGGAGGGCACCGTGACCCTGACCGTCACGGGGAAGTCCAACGGCCGGTACCGCACCGTCGAGTCCGCCGTCGGCAAGGGCGGATCGACGGACTACGTGTACTACACCGACTTCGAGTCGGCGGACCCGGCCAACGTCCAGGCATACCCGACCACGCCGGCGGCCGCGTGCGGTGGGGCCGGCTACTCGAACGCGAAGTACTGGTGGAACGGCCGCAGCACAGCCAGCTGCTCCGAGATCACCTTCGCCTCGGGCGACACACTTCAGGGCACCGTCTTCAGCAACGACTCCGTGCTGGCCAGCGACCCGACCTTCACCGACGGCTTCTACACGGCCAATCCCGAGTGCCAGAATGTGACGGCGGCGACGGCTGCCTCCAACTGGAAGTGGTGCCTGCGCAAGACGTCCGGCGTCTACAGCACCGCGAACTTCAACGGTCACCGGCCGCAGTACTCGACGGCCCTGTACCTGAACGACAACTCCGCGGCGTTCGCCACCTACCCCGGATGCCACTACTACGGGTCGACCCGGGTCATCTTCAACTCCGACGGCACCATGACGGTGTGGAACAAGACCGCCAACAACGGTGGTCAGGCACCGCTCGCGGCTGCCGCACCGGCGGGCTCGACCCCGGACTGCGGAACGCTGACTGCGCTGGACTCGGCGGCGGGCGCCACCGTCCCCGTACCCAACGACTTGGTCCTGTACGTGGCGGCCGCACCCAGCACCGTGACGCGCAAGCAGTGCTACAGCGGGCAGATCGGCGGCGCGGCCGGCTACACGCTGCCGCTCGGCACCTACTCGTCGACGACACCGGTGAACCCGACGAGCAGCTCGACCCCGTACACCTACGACGTCAACATGACGGAGTCGACCAAGTACTGCGCCGAGGGCAACCTCTACGTCGAGGGCACGCTCAAGGGGCGGGTCACAGTGGCGGCGGCTCAGTCGGTCGTCGTCACGGGAGACATCGTCCTTGCCGGTGGCCTGAGCGGGTCGGACATGCTCGGCCTCGTCGCGACGAACAGCGTGGAGGCGTTCCACCCGTGGGTGGCGAAGTACAGCCCCACCAAGCCGAGCGGCACGTGGGTCTGGACCGCCTCGACGGCCGGCACCTCCAACAGCACCGTGTGGCCCCGGCAGTACAACGACCCGACGGGCGCGACGAGTGTCTCGGGACTGCAGATCATGGGCTCGATCCAGACGCTGCAGCACTCGTTCTACGTCCAGCAGTACAAGGTGGGGGCGAGCCTGGGCAGGCTTGAGGTCGACGGGTCCATCGCCCAGCGCTGGCGTGGCATCGTCGGGACGGGCTCGGGGTCGGTGTCGACCACCGGGTACCTGAAGAACTACGTCTACGACACCCGGCTCAAGTACGCGGCGCCTCCCTACTTCCCTCGGTGGGTCAACGCCAAGTGGTCGCAGCGCTACTTCGGCGAGATCTCGACGAACCCGTCGCTGAAGGCATGAGGCCGGCACCGACGGGGAACGACTCCGCACCGGCACGATGACCAGGATGACTTCCACGACCGGGCTCCTTGTCGGTCTCGCAGGAGTGCTGGGCCTGATGATCGGCTCGTTCCTCAACGTGGTCGTGTGGCGGGTGCCGCGCGGCGAGTCCGTCGCCGCGCCGCCGAGTGC
>NCKG01000146.1:0-5404 GCA_002279095.1 Cellulomonas sp. 14-74-6 | reverse complement strand
GTCGGCTCGGGGTCGGCGTGGTCGGCGCCGGCCGCGTCGGTGCCGTCCTGGGCGGCGCGCTGCGGGCCGCCGGGCACCCCGTGGTGGCGGTCAGCGCCGTCTCGCAGGAGTCGCGTGACCGTGCCGACGCGCTGCTGCCCGGCGTGCCGGTGATCGACGTGCCCGAGGTGGTGCGGCGTGCCGAGCTGGTGCTGCTGGCGGTGCCGGACGACGCGCTGGCCCCACTCGTCGCGGGGCTGGCGGAGGTCGGTGCCTGGCAGGCGGGACAGCTCGTGGTGCACACCAGCGGCCGGTTCGGCACGGACGTGCTGACGCCGGCGCGCACCGCCGGGGTGATCCCGCTGGCCCTGCACCCGGCGATGACGTTCACCGGCACCTCGCTGGACCTCGCACGGCTCGAGGGCTGCCCGTTCGCCGTGACGGCACCCGCGCCGGTGCTGCCGATCGGTCAGGCGCTCGTCGTCGAGGTGGGCGGTGAGCCCGTCGTGCTCGCCGAGGACGCCCGTCCGCTGTACCACGCCGCCCTGGCGCACGGGGCGAACCACCTGGTGGTGCTCGTGGCGCAGGCTGCGCAGGCGCTCGCGGCGGCCGGTGTGGACGATCCCGGCCGGATGCTGCGCCCGCTGCTGGAGGCGGCGCTCGACACCGCCCTGCGGGCCGAGTCGGCAGGCGGCGCCGGGGCGATCACCGCGCTGACCGGACCGGTGCGGCGCGGTGACGCCGGCACCGTCGAGCAGCACCTGGAGCAGCTGACCGCCCTGGGCGGACGCACCGGAGCCGTCGACGTGGTCGGGGGGTACCGTGCTCTCGCGCGCGCCGCCACGGCGCGGTCGCTGGCTGCCGGCCTGGTGGACGCCGCGGCGGCCCAGCGGCTGCTGGACGTGCTGGCGGGCGCCCCGGACGGCCGGTCCCCGACCGGCGACGGCGGCCCGCAGGAGGACTGATGACGGACAGCGCGCCGGTGCTGGTCCACGACGTCGCGCAGCTGTCGGCGGCGCTCGACGCGTCGGCACCCGACGGGGTCGCGGCGCCGTACGGCCGGGCCGTCGTGATGACGATGGGCGCGCTGCACGCCGGCCACCTCTCGCTGGTGCGCGCTGCCAAGGAGCTCGCGTCCCGCGTCGTCGTGACGATCTTCGTCAACCCCCTGCAGTTCGGTCCCACCGAGGACCTGGAGCGCTACCCGCGCGACCTGGCCGGCGACCTGCGGCTGCTGTCCGGGCCGGGTCTGCTCGGTCCGGACGACGTGGTGTTCGCCCCGACGCCGCAGGTGATGTACCCCGACGGCGCGCCCTCGGTGCGCGTGTCCGCCGGGCCGATCGGCACGGTGCTCGAGGGTGCCGTCCGGCCCGGGCACTTCGACGGCGTGCTGACGGTGGTGCTCAAGCTGCTTCACCTGACCAGGCCGGACGTGGCGCTGTTCGGTCGCAAGGACGCCCAGCAGCTGGCCGCCGTCCGGGCGATGGTGCGCGACCTGGACGTGCCGGTCGAGGTCCGCGGCGTGCCGATCGTCCGGGACGACGACGGGCTGGCGCTGTCGAGCCGCAACGCGTACCTGCGCCCGGAGGACCGGCAGCGGGCGCTGGCCCTGTCCCGGTCGCTGACCGCCGGTCGGGACCGCGCAGCCGCCGGCGGCGCCCCCGACCAGGTGCGTTCCGTCGTCCGGGCAGCTCTCGACGAGAACCTCGACGAGCAGATGGACGCCGTCGACTACGTCGCCCTGCTCGATCCCGACACCTTCACCGAGGTCCCCGACACCGCCGTCGGCACCGCAGTGCTGGCCGTGGCCGCCCGCGTGGGCGGTACCCGGCTGATCGACAACACCGACGTCGAGCTGATCGGACGCTGACCTGATGACCCTCGCCGAGACGGGCGCCCGCACGGCGCCCACCCGCACCGGTGTGCACGTCGCGACCCACCTGGCGGCACCGGAACCGGGCTGGACCACGCACGCCGACGCCGTCGTCGTCGGTTCCGGCGTCGCCGGCCTGACCGCCGCGCTGGAGCTGCGCACGCGGGTGCCGCGCGTGGTGCTGGTGACCAAGGACGTGCTCGCCTCGGGGTCGACCGTCTGGGCGCAGGGCGGCATCGCGGCGGCGCTGGCGCCGACCGACTCGCCGGAGGCGCACCTGAAGGACACGCTGGTCGCCGGCGCCGGACTGTGCGACGAGCGCGCGGTCCGGGTGCTGGTGACCGAGGGTCCGGCGCGGGTGCGCGAGCTGGCCGCACGCGGAGCGGTGTTCGACCGGGCGCCCGACGGCAGCATCTCGCTGGGCCGCGAGGGCGGGCACCTGGCCGACCGGATCGCCCACGCGGGTGGCGACGCGACCGGTGCCGAGGTCAGCCGGGCGCTGGTGGCCCAGATCGAGGCGGTGCGCGACGACCCGGGCATCGAGGTGCTGGAGCACCCCCTGGTCGTGGACGTGCTGACCGGCGCCTCGGGGGACGGTGGACGGCCCGGTCCGGTGGCCGGCGTCACGGTGCACGTCATCGGCGAGGGCAGCCGGGACGGGGTCGGCGCGGTGCTCGCGCCCGCGGTGATCCTGGCGACGGGCGGGATCGGGCAGGTGTACCGCTCGTCCACCAACCCGGTGCAGGCCACCGGTGACGGGATCGCCGCCGCGCTGCGTGCCGGTGCGCGGCTGGGTGACGTCGAGTTCGTGCAGTTCCACCCGACGGTGCTGTGGCTCGGCTCCGCCGTGAAGGGGCAGCTGACGCTGGTGTCCGAGGCGGTGCGCGGCGACGGCGCCCGCCTGCTGGACACCGACGGCGTGCGGTTCATGCCGCAGGTGCACCCGTTGGCCGAGCTGGCACCGCGGGACGTCGTCGCGCACGCGATCGTCCGGCGGATGGCCGAGACCGGTACCGACCACGTGTGGCTCGACGCGCGGCACCTCGGCGCCGACTTCCTGCGGCACCGGTTCCCGACGATCACGGAGCGTCTGGCCGACCACGGCGTCGACTGGACCACCGACCTGGTGCCGGTGGCGCCGGCGCAGCACTACTTCTCCGGCGGTGTGGTGACCGACCTCGACGGGCGCACCGCCGTGCCCGGCCTGTACGCGGTCGGGGAGGCGGCGTGCACGGGCGTGCACGGGGCCAACCGGCTGGCGTCGAACTCCCTGCTCGAAGGGCTGGTGTTCGCGCACCGGGCCGCGAACCACGTGGCCGAGGCGATCTCGTCCGGCACGCTGACCGTCGTCCAGCCGGTGCCGCGCCGCGGGGAGCCCGCGCTCGTCGCGGCCGCCGCCCGCGCACGGGTGCAGCGGGTGGCGACCGACGGGTCGGGCGTGCTGCGCGATGCCGAGGGCCTGCGCCGGGCGCTGGACCGGCTGGGTCAGGTGGGCACCGATGCGTACGTGCCGCCCGAGGACGGGCGAGCGGTGGCCGAGCCGCAGCCGGCCGAGTGGGAGACGACCAACGTGCACCAGGTGGCCACCGCGATCACCGCGGCGGCGCTGCTGCGCGAGGAGACGCGCGGCGGCCACGTGCGGACGGACTTCCCGGTGCCCGACGAGGCCTGGCGGCTGCGTCAGGAGCTGGAGCTCGACGCCGACGGCATGCTGACGGTCACCCCGGTGGCCCTCCCGTGACGGCGCCCGACGGGCGTACCGCCGTGGCCGGCACGCCCGCTGGTGCGACGGGCACGCCGATCGGCGTCCTTCCCGGTGATCCGGGCCCGGACGGCTCGGCCGTCGAGCGCCTGGTCACCGCCGCGCTCGACGAGGACCTCGGGGTCGCCCCGGGCCGGGACGTCACCACGCAGGCGACGGTGCCGCCCGACGAGGTGGGCACAGCCCGGCTGGTGGCTCGCGCCGACGGCGTGCTGGCCGGCGTCGTCGTCGTCCCGGCCGTGCTCGCCCAGGTGGCCGACCGCCTCGCCCTGCCGACCCCGACCGTGACCGTGCACCTCCCGGACGGGTCGGCGCTGCACCGCGGCGACGTCGTCGCCGAGCTGACCGGTCCGGTGCAGGTGCTCCTGGTCGCCGAGCGCACCCTGCTCAACCTCGTCTCGCGCGCCTCCGGCGTCGCGACGCACACCCGCCGCTTCGCCGACGTCCTCGCCGGCACCGGCGCCCGCGTCCTGGACACCCGCAAGACCACCCCGGGCCTGCGCGCGCTCGAGAAGTACGCCGTCCGGTGCGGTGGCGGCACCAACAAGCGCATGGGCCTGTACGACGTCGCGATGGTCAAGGACAACCACGTGGTGGCCGCCGGCGGGGTGGCCGCGGCGGTGCGCGCCGTCCGCGACCGCTTCCCGGACGTGGCGGTCCAGGTCGAGGCGGACACGATCGACCAGGCGATGGAGGCGCTCGACGCCGGCGCCGACTTCCTGCTGCTGGACAACATGCCCGTGCCGGTGCTGACCGAGGTGGTCGCGGCGGTCCGTGCCCGCGAGCCGCAGACCGGCCGTGTCGAGCTCGAGGCCACCGGCAACCTCACCCTCGGCACCGCCGCCGCCGTGGCCCGCACGGGGGTCGACTACCTGTCCGTCGGCGCCCTCACCCACTCGTCCCCCATCCTCGACCTGGCCCTGGACCTCGACGCCCTCGCTTGACGCCGCCGCCTGACCCCGCCACCATCGCCCCATGTCGGCCGACGTCGCCCGCCCCGTCGACGACCTGCTCGACCGCGTGGTCGCCGCACTGCGGTGACAGGGGTCTCGACGACCGTCGTGGTGCTCTCCACCGTTATGTCGGCCGTTGTGGCATGCGCGCTGCTGGGCGGCTACGTCGTGCGCTCGTCGTCGCGTCGTCGTCGTGCCACCGTGGAGGACACCGCGGTCGAAGAGACGCCGACAGGCGGCGCCTACTCCTTCCACGGTGCCGTGGGGCAGGTGTGGCACGACCACGTGCTCGTGGGCCACGTGCGGATCGACGTGCAGGAGTGGACCTGGACGCCGAGCACCGGCGCGGTGGTCGAGCCCCGCAAGGGGCCGCTCGTCGAGTTCCTCCTCGCCTGGGCGAACCCGGCGCCTGACGCGGTGCCGTACGTCGACGGCATCGACCGGGACGCCTCGGCAGCGTTGGCCGAGCTGCGCTCGGGTGGCTTCACCTTGCGGGGCGTGCGCTACGAGGTCCTCTGGCTCGACGGTGCGGAGAGGCGCGAGGTGCTGGACGAGGTCTTCGGTCTTCCGGGAGACGACCAGGGCTGACGGACCCGACGCGCCCAAGGCCAGCGATACCGATCCACTCGTCGCGCTGTACGCCTGGTGTACGTGCACCGGGCGTACAGCGCGAGATCACCGGTCGGTCGGCGCGCGACGCGAACGTGCGGGAGCGGTAGGCCGCGAAAACGGCTGGGCGGTCGGGGGTTCTCGCCGGGCCGGCCGTCAGGCGGTGAGCGGCTCGTACCAGAAGCGCTGGACGTGAGCCACAGTGCTGGTCGGGCGGCCGTTGCTGGA
>NCKG01000145.1:0-5490 GCA_002279095.1 Cellulomonas sp. 14-74-6 | reverse complement strand
CGAGCAGGCCGGTGCCCTCCTCGGCCGGGACCTCGCGGAGCAGCCACAAGCAGAGCAGCCGCACGCCGACCAGCCGTAGTCCTGTGCTGCCCCGTCAGTGCAGGGGGTACCAGCGGGCCCCGAACCGGCGGGTGGTCCGGCTCGACTCCACGACCACCAGCTCGTCGATCCGGCGCACCACGGCGCGTCCGACGTCGGACGCCTCCTGGTCGTCCGGCGCCTCGAACCGCACCACCACCAGCGCCTGACCCCGGCGGATCTCGACGGTCCCGGCCTCGACCGCCGTCAGCGCCCGCGCCGTGTCGACCGCCGTGGGCAGCACGTCCGCGGGGTCGATCCCACGGTGCAGCGCGCCCAGTGCCATGGTCACGCGGTACGACGGCATCGCCGCGCAGCTTACGGCCGCGTGCCGTCCCCGCCCGGCGCCCGCCGTTCCTCGCGGGCCACCAGCTCGGGGGGCAGCAGCGCCGCCACCACCGCGACGGCGCCGACCACCAGGGCAGACGCACCGCTGCCGATGCCGCTGACCTGCGACAACGCGTAGCCGACGGCCAGCGTCGCCGCCACGGCGCCGACCGAGATCGCCGTCACACGGGTGCGCCGACCCTCCGGCACGCGACGCCGCACGGTCACCAGCACCAGCACCAGCCACCCGATGCCGGCGACTCCCGCCGCGACCATGAACCCGGCCAGCACGGCGACCAACCCTGCCCAGTCGCTGCTCCACGCGACGCCGGCCAGCAGGGCGGCCAGCCCGCCGAGCGCCACGGCGACGAGCCCCACGACAAGCAGCCCGACCACCCAGAAGCCCACCACCGACCGCGGCCGGGCGGCCGGTGGCGCACTGCTCCCGATCGAGACGACGGTCGGCGCCTGGGCGGTATCGGCGCCGACGGGTGCCGGCACGGCCGACGCGGTAGGGCTCACGGGGGCGGCAGCATCGTCGGGCACGGCCCCGCCTGCGGGCGTCTGCGCGTCGGACGTCATGCGCCGGACCTTAGCCCGGGCTCGCGCACCTGCGACGCCGCCGTGCGAGTATCGAGCGCATGACTGCCGAGCCGACCGCCGCGCCCTCGTCCCAGTTCCCCGTCCCGCCGCTGCCCAACGCCGACGACACGGCGCTGTGGGTGGAGCGCACGGGCCACCGTCGCTACACCGGCCGCAGCTCGCGCGGCGCGGAGGTGCTGATCGGCTCGGTCGGGGACGAGGGCTGCTTCAGCCCGGGCGAGCTGCTGAAGATCGCGCTCGCCGGCTGTGCCGGCCTGTCGATCGACAACGGGGTGTCCCGCCGGCTCGGCGAGGACGTGCCGGTGACGATCACGGTCGGCGGCCTGGGCGACGAGGCGGAGGACCGCTACCCCGCCCTGGCCGACGACGTGCGGATCGACCTGTCGGGCCTGGACGAGGCCACGCGCGAGCGGCTGCTCGTGGTGATGCGCCGCGCGATCGACGAGCACTGCACGGTCGGCCGCACGCTGAAGGCGAGCGCCCAGGTCACCACCACCATCAACGGGGCCGGCTGATGGTGACGCCCGTCGAGAAGCTGCTCGACAAGGCCGTCGCCATCCCGTCGGCCACCATCCACGCGCACGTGCAGAAGGTCCGGGCCCGCAACCCGCACGCGACGCCCGAGCAGGTGGTGCGACTGCTGGAGAAGGAGTACCTGGCCGTCGTCCAGGTCGCGGGAGGTGCCGTGGGTGCGGTCGCGGCGGCGCCGGCCGTCGGCACCGGCACCGCCTTCGCGCTGACGGTGAGCGACGTGGCGACCTTCTTCGGTGCGTCGGCGGCGTTCGCCCTGGCCGTCGCCTCGGTGCACGGCATCGACGTCGCGGACACCGACCGGCGCAAGGCGCTGCTGCTCGCGTCGATCCTCGGCGAGTCCGGGGCGGCCGCCGTGCAGGACGCCGCCGGCATCGGCTCGGTGCGGGTGGCCCGGACGCTGCTCACCCGGATGCCGCTCGCCACGGTGCGGAAGGTGAACTCGACGCTGACGCGGCGCATGATCCGGCGGCAGGTCGCCAAGCAGAGCGGCCTCGCCCTGGGCCGACTGGCCCCGTTCGGCATCGGCCTGGCGATCGGCGTGGCCGGTGGGCGGGCGCTGGCGCACACCGTGATCGACGGGTCCCGCATCGCGTTCGGCCCGGCGCCGGCGGTGTTCCCGGAGACGTTGGTGATCGCCCCGACGGCACCGCAGATCGAGCGTCGCTGAGCGATCGGGGTGCGCGGCCGGCACGACGCCGTGCGTGCCGCCGTGGCTCACCAGCGGGAGTGCACGTGCTCCCGGATGCGCTCGTCGTACACGTCCCGCAGCGCGTCGAGCGTCTCGGCGGTGAGCGGCGGCACCTCGGCCGCCCGGGCGTTCGCCTTGGCCTGCGCCGGGGTCCGCGCACCGGGGATGACGACGGAGACGCCCGGCTGGTCGATCACCCAGCGCAGCGCCAGCTGGGCGGTCGTCGCGCTCGGCGGGGTCAGCGCCGCGACCTCGCGGGCCGCTGCAACCCCGACCTCGTAGGGCACGCCGGAGAACGTCTCGCCGACGTCGAACGCCTCGCCGTGCCGGTTGTAGCTGCGGTGGTCCGTCGGCGCGAACTGCGTCTGCTCGTCGTACCGGCCGGACAGCAGGCCGGACGCCAGCGGCACGCGGGCGATGATGCCGACCCCGGCATCGGCGGCCGCCGGCAGCACCTGCTCGAGCGGCTTGCGCCGGAACACGTTGAGGATGATCTGCACCGTGGCGACGTTGGGCCGGGCGATCGCCGTGAGCGCCTCCTCGACCGTCTCCACGGAGACGCCGTACGCGGCGATCCGCTTCTCCTCGACCAGCACGTCCAGGTCGTCGTAGGTCTGCTCCCGCAGCAGCACCTCCGTGGGCGGGCAGTGCAGCTGCGCCAGGTCGAGGGTGTCGGTGCGCAGGTTCTCGCGGGAACGGTCGGTCCAGCGGCGGTACGCGTCGAGCGTGTAGGCGCCGGCGACGTGCGGGTTGGCCCGCCGGCCCATCTTGGTGGCCACCGTCAGCCCGGAGGAGGCGCCGCCGCGGCTCGCGACGAACCGGCCGACCAACCGCTCGGACCGCCCGTCGCCGTACACGTCCGCCGTGTCCAGCATCGTCACACCGGAGTCCACGGCTGCGGCGAGCACGCCGAGCGCGACGTCCTCGCCGACCTCGCCCCAGTCACCCCCGAGCTGCCAGCAGCCCAGCCCTACCACGGACACGTCACGGCCGGTGCGGCCCAGGACCCGGTGCTCCATGCGGGCGACCCTACCCCGGGTGAAGATCGGTGCATGGAGCGCGAAGCGGTGGTGACCAGGCGCATGCCGGGCTCGGCCCAGGAGGTGTGGGACGCAGTGACGGATGCACGCAACCACGCCCGGTGGATCCCGATGACCCGGGTGCGCACCGACGGGCCGCCGCGGGTCGGCGGCCGCATCGAGGCGGTGTCCGGACCTGGTGCGCGGCACGGCGGTCCCGGGGTGGTCGACCGGATGCGGATCGACAGGTACGACCCGCCGGAGGCCGGCCGGCCCGGCATCGCCGTCTACCGCAAGGTCGGTCCGGTGATGCACGGCAGCGCGACCATCGTCGTCGTCCCCGACGGTCCGCACGGCGCCGTGGTGCGCTGGTCGGAGCGGGTGCACCTCGTCGGACCCTTGCCGCACACCTGGACGGCGGCGCTGCTGGCGCCCGTGTTCGACGGCATGCTCCGCCTCGCGCTCGCCCGCGCCGCTCGCACAACGGATCGACGCACCACGCCGTGATCACGCAACGGATCGACTGTCGACGGCAACCGAATGGCACCAGCATTCGTGCATACAGCCTCGTACCCTCGAGTGGACCCGCGACGAGGCGGCCCGCCTGACCGCACCGCGGGACCGGCACCCCGGCCCGCACCGACCCGCCGAGGAGACCCATGACGACGCACGCGCCCGGAGCCACCGCCCGCCGCTACCTGATGTGCGAGCCCACGTACTACACGGTCTCCTACGAGATCAACCCGTGGATGCACAAGGACCAGCCGACGGAGACGGCGCTCGCGGTGCAGCAGTGGCGGCGCCTGCGGGACACGTACCTCGACCTGGGCCACACCGTCGAGCAGATCGACCCGATCCCCGGCCTGCCGGACATGGTCTACGCCGCCAACGGCGCCACCGTCGTCGACGGCATCGTCTACTCCGCACGGTTCCGCTACCCCGAGCGCCAGCCGGAGGGCCCGGCGTACCAGAAGTGGTTCGCCGACCGGGGGTTCGTCACCCACACCGCCGCCCGGATCAACGAGGGCGAGGGCGACATGCTGGTCGCCGGCCGGCTGGTGCTGGCCGGCACCGGCTTCCGCACCGAGCGGTCGGCGCACGCCGAGGCGCAGGAGCTGTTCGGCCACCCGGTGATCTCGCTCGAGCTCGTGGACCCGCACTACTACCACCTGGACACCGCCCTCGCCGTGATCTCCTCCGACCCGAACGACCCGCAGGTGGCGTACTTCCCGGCCGCGTTCTCCGCCGGTTCGCGTGCCGTGCTCGAGCAGCTGTTCCCGGACGCCCTCCTGGCCACGGAGCGGGACGCGCAGGCCCTGGGCCTCAACATCGTGTCCGACGGGCAGCACGTGGTGCACGCCCCCGGAGCCGTCGACCTGGCCGCGAAGCTGCGCGAGCGCGGGTACGACACGATCGCGGTCGACACCTCCGAGCTGCTCAAGGGCGGGGGCGGCGCCAAGTGCTGCACGCTGGAGATCCGCTCCTGACCGACGGACACCTGACCGAGGAGCCCGCATGGACACCGTCGTGACCGGCCGGTCCGCCGCGACCTCCCTGGCACCGAACTACCACCCCCTGCCCGTCACCCTGGCCACCGGCGAGGGGTCCTGGGTGACCGACGTCGACGGGCACCGCTACCTCGACCTGCTCGCGGCCTACTCGGCGCTGAACTTCGGTCACCGGCACCCGGCGCTGGTCGCCGCGGCGCACCACCAGCTCGACCGGCTCACCCTCACGTCGCGGGCGTTCGGCCACGAGCTGCTCGAACCGTTCGCCCGCGCGGTGGCGGGGCTGGTCGGCCCGCTGCTGGCAGCGCCCGACCCGCTGGTGCTGCCGATGAACACCGGGGCCGAGGCCGTGGAGACGGCGATCAAGGCGGCCCGCAAGTGGGGGTACGAGGCACGCGGGGTGCCGGACGGGCGGGCGACCATCGTCGTCGCCGAGGGCAACTTCCACGGGCGGACCACGACGATCGTCGGCTTCAGCGACGACGAGTCGGCGCGCGACGGGTTCGGCCCGTTCACGCCCGGTTTCGACGCCGTGCCCTATGGGGATGCCGAGGCGATCGCCGCCGCGATCACCGAGGACACGGTCGCGGTGCTCATCGAGCCGATCCAGGGCGAGAGCGGCGTCGTCATCCCGCCCGAGGGGTTCCTGCGACGGGTGCGCGAGATCTGCGACGAGCGGAACGTGCTGTTCATCGCCGACGAGATCCAGTCCGGCCTCGGTCGCGTGGGCAAA
>NCKG01000144.1:0-5618 GCA_002279095.1 Cellulomonas sp. 14-74-6 | reverse complement strand
CTGGCGTTCATCATGCTGCTGAGCCTGGTGGTCTAGCGGGACGACGTCTGCCCGGCAGCCCCGGGCGCAGGCAGGGGTGGTACGTGGTGCCCCGGACCAGGTCTCGGTCCGGGGCACCACGTCGTCTGCGGCGCGGGGGCATGGGGGCATGTCGGTGGTGCTTCGTAGACTTGTGCCATCCCCGGGTCCGGCAACGGATCCGGCCTGTCGTGCTGCCCGCGTCCGGGTGGTGCGGTGCCGATCGCCCGGCCTGCGAGCCGGGTGCCGTCCCGCTGCGGAGGACCGATGGACCTGACCGGACTGCTGCCTGCGCTGCTCGCCGACCCGGCGGCCGCCGAGGCCGTGCAGCAGGTGCGTGCCCGCGGCGAGCTGGACGTGGTGAGCCCGGCCGGTGTGCGGCCGCCCCTGCTCGCGGCGATGGCCGGGGCTCGTCCGGCGGGTTCGCCGGTGGTGGCGACCGGCCGGCCCCTCGTCGTCGTCACCGCCACCGGCCGCGACGCGGACGAGCTCGCCGGCGCGCTGCGCTGCTACCTGCTGGACGACGACGTGGCGGTGCTTCCGGCCTGGGAGACGCTGCCGCACGAGCGGCTGTCGCCCCGCAGCGACACGGTGGCCCGCCGCCTGGCGGTGTTCCGGCGGCTGGCGCACCCCGGCGAGCCGGGGCCGGCCGGACCGGTGCGGGTGCTGGTGGTGCCGGTGCGGGCCCTCCTGCAGCCGGTGGTGGACGGGCTCGGCGAGCTGGTCCCCGTGCAGCTCGCCGTGGGGGACCGGGTGGACCTCGACCAGCTCGCGCAGGGGCTGGTGGACGCTGCGTACACCCGGGTGGACATGGTGGAGCGCCGCGGCGAGTTCGCCGTGCGCGGCGGCATCGTCGACGTGTTCCCGCCCACCGAGGACCACCCGCTGCGCCTCGAGCTGTGGGGCGACCAGGTCGAGGAGATCCGCTGGTTCTCGGTCGCCGACCAGCGCAGCCTCGAGGTGGCGGACCGCGGCCTGTGGGCGCCACCGTGCCGGGAGATCCTGCTGACCGACGCGGTCCGCGAGCGGGCCGCCGCGCTGGTCGAGCAGCTGCCGGGCGCGGTCGAGCAGCTGCCGGGCGCGGTCGACATGCTCGACCGGCTGGCGCAGGGCATCGCCGTGGAGGGCATGGAGTCGCTCGCGCCCGTGCTGGTCGACCGGATGGTGCCCGTGCTGGACCTGGTGCCCGACGACGCCCTGCTGGTGGTGGCCGACCCCGAACGGGTGCGACGTCGCGCCCACGACCTCGTGGCGACCACGCAGGAGTTCCTCGCGGCGGCCTGGACCGGCGCGGCGGCCGGTGGCGCGACCCCGCTCGACCTCTCCGCGGCGTCGTTCCACTCGTTCGCCGAGGTGCGCGGCCTCGCGGCGGTGCGGGGCCTGGGCTGGTGGACGCTGTCGTCGTTCTCGCTGGACGTCGCCGCGGGACCAGGCACCGAGGCCGACGCGCACGAGCCGGCGCCGGACGACGGTCCCGCGGTCTCGTCGGACGCCCGCAGCGTGCGCGTCCAGGCCCGCGACGTGGAGCACTACCGGGGCGACGTCGCGCGCGCGATCACCGACCTGCGCGCCCACCAGCAGGACGGCTGGCGGATGGTGCTGACCACCGAGGGGCACGGTTCGGCCCAGCGGATGGTGGAGCAGCTGCGCTCGGCGGAGGTCCCGGCCCGGCTGGTGTCCGGCGTGCCCGACGAGCTGGACCCCGGCGTGGTGCTCGTCGTGCCTGCACCCGCCGGACCGGGCTTCGCGTCCGAGCAGCTGCGCCTGGCGCTGTTCAGCGAGTCCGACCTCACCGGCCGCGCGGGGACGTCCACCCGCGACATGCGCCGCATGCCCAGCCGCCGGCGCAACGTGGTCGACCCGCTGCAGCTGCGCCCGGGCGACTTCGTGGTGCACGAGCAGCACGGTGTCGGCCGGTTCGTCGAGCTGGTGCAGCGGACCATCGGCACCGGTCCGACGGCCGCGACCCGTGAGTACCTGGTCATCGAGTACGCGTCTGCCAAGCGCGGGCAGCCGGGCGACCGGCTCTACGTGCCGACCGACCAGCTGGACCAGGTCACCCGGTACGTCGGCGGCGAGTCGCCGACCCTCAACCGGATGGGCGGCGCCGACTGGGCCAAGACCAAGGGCCGCGCCCGCAAGGCGGTCAAGGAGATCGCCGCGGAGCTGATCCGCCTGTACTCCGCCCGCATGGCCACGCCCGGCTACGCGTTCGGCGCGGACACGCCCTGGCAGCGCGAGCTCGAGGACGCGTTCGCCTACGTCGAGACGCCGGACCAGCTGGCGACCATCGACGAGGTGAAGGCGGACATGGAGAAGTCGGTCCCGATGGACCGGCTGATCTGCGGCGACGTCGGCTACGGCAAGACGGAGATCGCTGTGCGCGCGGCCTTCAAGGCCGTGCAGGACGGCAAGCAGGTGGCGGTGCTGGTGCCCACCACGCTGCTGGTCTCGCAGCACCTGGAGACCTTCTCGGAGCGGTACGCGCCGTTCCCGGTGACCGTCAAGGCGCTGTCCCGGTTCGAGACGGCGTCGGAGTCCAAGGAGGTGCTCGAGGGGCTCGCCGACGGCAGCGTCGACGTGGTGATCGGCACGCACCGGCTGCTCGCCGGCGGCGTCCGGTTCAAGGACCTCGGGCTGGTGATCGTGGACGAGGAGCAGCGGTTCGGCGTCGAGCACAAGGAGACGCTCAAGGCGCTGCGCACCGACGTGGACGTGCTGTCGATGAGCGCCACGCCCATCCCGCGCACGCTGGAGATGGCGGTCACCGGCATCCGCGAGATGTCGACGTTGGCCACCCCGCCCGAGGAGCGGCACCCGGTGCTCACCTTCGTCGGCGCCTACGACGAGAAGCAGATCACCGCCGCGATCAGGCGCGAGCTGCTGCGCGAGGGCCAGGTGTTCTACATCCACAACAAGGTGGAGTCGATCGAGCGGGCCGCCCGGCGCCTGTCCGAGCTGGTGCCGGAGGCCCGGATCGCCGTCGCCCACGGAAAGATGCACGAGAAGCAGCTGGAGCAGGTGATCGTCGACTTCTGGGAGAAGAGGTTCGACGTGCTGGTCTGCACGACGATCGTGGAGACCGGCCTGGACATCTCCAACGCCAACACCCTGATCCTCGAGCGCGCCGACCGGCTCGGCCTGTCCCAGCTGCACCAGCTGCGCGGCCGAGTCGGACGGGGCCGGGAGCGGGCCTACGCCTACTTCCTCTACCCGCCGGAGACGCCGCTCACCGAGACGGCCCACGACAGGCTGGCCACGATCGCGGCGAACACCGATCTCGGTGCCGGCATGGCGGTCGCGATGAAGGACCTGGAGATCCGTGGCGCGGGCAACCTGCTCGGCGGCGAGCAGTCGGGCCACATCGAGGGCGTCGGCTTCGACCTGTACGTGCGGATGGTGGGGGAGGCCGTCGCCGCGTTCCGCGGCGACCAGCCGGAGGAGCAGCCGGACGTCACGCTCGAGCTGCCGGTGGACGCGCACATCCCGCACGACTACATCGCGCACGAGCGGCTGCGCCTCGAGGCGTACCAGAAGATCGCCGCGGCCACCGACAAGGCCGGGCTCGAGGCGGTCCGTGCGGAGCTGCTCGACCGGTACGGCCTGGTGCCGCCGGCCGTGGACAACCTGTTCGAGGTGGCGGCCTTCCGCCAGCACGCCCGGGCGGCGGGTCTGACGGACATCACGGCGCAGGGCCGGTACGTGCGGTTCGCGCCGGTGGAGCTGGCCGAGTCGGGGCAGCTGCGGCTCAAGCGGCTCTACCCGGGCTCGGTGCTCAAGCCGACGGTGCGCACCATCCTGGTGCCGTTCCCGATGACGGCCCGCGTGGGTGGCAAGCCGCTGCACGGTGCGGCGCTGCTCGAGTGGGCGCGCACCGTGGTCGATGCGGTGGTCCGCGGCGACGTGTCGGCCGCGGCGGGCGTCGGGACGGCGGTGCGCTGACCTCGGCGCCGCGGGCGATCGCGTGCCGACCGGGCGCACGGGACCGTCAGCAGGACCGCCTACGATGTCGCCCGGACCAGCGGTCGATGCTCAAGGAGGACCTGTGAGGCTGCAGCGCGACGCGAGGACGGGGCTGCGTCGGACGGTCGGCACGGTGGGATCGCTGGTACTGGTGACCGGCATCCTGGCGGGCTGCGCCGGCGGCGCCCGGCCGGGGACGGCCGCCGTGGTGGACGGCCGCACCATCCCGGCCTCCGAGGTGTCGGACGCGCTGAGCCAGCTCCGTCCGCTGTTCAACGGTGCGACGCCGCAGCTGGTGCTGCAGGTGCTGATCGACGAGCCGACGCTGACGCAGCTCGCCTCGGACAAGGGGGTCGGCATCAACGACGCCGAGGCGACGCAGTTCCTCGCCCAGTCGTTCCAGGGTGCCGGCGTCGCAGCGCCTGCCCGCTACTCGACCGGCGCGATGGCGATCGCGCGGTACCAGCTCGCCGCCAACAACGTGCAGGGCCTGTCCGACTCCGCGTCCGCGGTCGCGGACCTGCAGAAGCGCCTGGCGGCACTCAAGGTGACCGTCAACCCGCGCTACGGCACGTTCGACCCGACGGCCGCCGGCGTCGCCGCGCCGACGGCCTCGCCGTGGATCGTCACGCAGGGCGCCCAGCCGCAGCCGACCGGGTCCGAGGCACCCGCGCCGAGCGAGTCCGCGGTGCCGGAACCCACGGGGGCGTCCTCACCGGCTCCCTCGGCCAGCGCCAGCCGCTGAGCGTCCGCCCGCGCTGACCGCCGCGTGACCACCGAGCCGGACGGCCAGCCGCGCGAGGCGGCGGACCCGCTGCGCGAGCTGGTCGCGGTGATGGACCGCCTCCGCTCACCCGGCGGCTGCCCGTGGGACGCGGCGCAGACGCACACCTCGCTGCTGCCGTACCTGCTCGAGGAGTCTCACGAGCTCGCGGAGGCCGTCGAGGGGGACGACCGCGCCGGACTGCGGGAGGAGCTCGGCGACGTGCTGCTCCAGGTCGTGTTCCACGCGCGGATCGCCACCGAGCACCCGGACGACCCCTTCGACGTCGACGACGTCGCCCGTGACCTGGTCGCCAAGCTGGTGCGCCGGCACCCGCACGTGTTCGCCGACGCCGAGGTCGCCTCGATGGGCGCGCTGCACACCCAGTGGGACCGCATCAAACGGGCCGAGAAGAAGGACCGCGGCTCGGCGCTCGACGGCGTGCCCGCGTCCCTGCCGGCGCTCGCCCGGGCGCAGAAGATCGCCTCGCGGGCCGCCCGGGCAGGGCTGGACGCACCGGTGCCGTTCGACGACGAGCTGGGTGCGCGACTCCTCGAGCTCGTGCGCGAGGCACACGCGCAGGGCGTGGACGCCGAGGGGGTGCTGCGTCGCACCACCGCCGTCTGGGAGGCGTCGTTGCGGGCCGCGGAGGCCACCGGCGAGGCCTTGTCAGGATGACGTACCACGTGGCGGTGACGGCCTGGGCCCTTGGTCCGGTGCTCCGCTTCGACGTGGTGAGGACCATGGGACGGCCTGTCGCTGCAGGCCACAGCCAGAGGAGTGATCGATGCTGATCGGGATCCCGACGGAGTCTCGACCCGGGGAACGGCTGGTGGCCGGCACGCCACGTACCGTCGCGGGCCTGGTGAGGCTG
>NCKG01000143.1:0-5620 GCA_002279095.1 Cellulomonas sp. 14-74-6 | reverse complement strand
TCTGGGGGTGGCCTGCGGGCGCAAGCGGGTGGCGCGGTTGATGCGCCATGCGGGGCTGGTCGGGGTGTGCCATCGGCGCAAACGCCGCGGTCAGCGGCCGTTGCTGGCCCCGCACGAGGACCTTGTCCAGCGGCGGTTCGCCGCCGAGGGGCCGGACCGGTTGTGGTGCACGGACATCACCGAGCACCCCACCAGCACCGGGAAGGTCTACTGCGCCGCGGTGCTGGACGTGTTCACCCGCAAGATCGTGGGCTGGTCCATCGCCGACCACATGCGTTCTGAGCTGGTCGTCGACGCCCTGCAGATGGCGATCTGGCGCCGCCAGCCCGCCCCCGGCGCGATCGTGCACGCCGACCGCGGCAGCCAGTACACGTCCTGGATCTTCGGGCACCGCCTGCGCACCGCGGGGCTGCTCGGGTCCATGGGACGCGTCGCCTCCAGCGTGGACAACACGATGATGGAGTCGTTCTGGTCGACCATGCAGCGCGAGCTGCTCGACCGGCGCACCTGGGCCAGCCGGGAGGAGCTCGCATCGGCGATCTTCGAGTGGATCGAAGGCTTCTACAACCCGCACCGACGCCACTCCGGCCTCGGCTACCGGTCCCCGAACGACTTCGAGGACCTACACACCGCCGCTACCGCGGTCGCCTGAACACCACACCGAAACTGTCCGGGAAACCGGGGCAGGCTCCGAACGAGCACAAGGCCATCACGATCGACCTGGCAACCCGACGACCGGAACCCGGTTCAGTCACGAGCCGCCCTTCGCCAATGCGGCCTCTCGAGCACGTGGAGGACGGACGACGACAACCCGCGCGAAGCAGCAGCACCACGGCGCTGGCGCGGCAGCCTCACGCGACCGGGGCTTCCTCCTCGTCGTCAACCATGTCGAGCAGGTCCTGCTCGTCGTCGCCGGGCGGTGCGGCCAGTAGTCGCGGGTCGGGTCGATTCGGCCGCAAGGTGAGGTCGAGCACGCGGGCCGGCTCGCGATCGATCGACTCGTCGACTTCGATGTAGTGCGCCTCGGTGACGGCGCTGCTGGTGTGTCCCAGGAACGTGGCTGCGGCGTCGACGCCGAGGCCTCGGGCAAGCACGGTCGCGCCGGTACGTCGGTACCAGCGTGGCGTGATGCCCGAGTCGGCCAGCCCGGCATCCACCAGGAACGACCGGAAGGTCCGGCGCAGGTTCGCCAGGGTGATAGGCCCGCCGGCGCGGTTGTGGAAGATCGTCATGCCCGACTGGTCCGGACCCATCTGGGCAAGCCGTCCGCGGATCACCGCCGCGGCGAACTCCGGCACGGCGATGTGCCGGTTCGAGGCATCGGTCTTCGGGTGGTCCTGGCGGAAGTCGGCTCGCCCGGTCCGGCGCACGACGGTGCCCGCCACGTGCACGACCATCCCCGTCCTGGTCTCAACCACGTCACACGGCCGCAGGCCGAGCGCCTCACCCGGACGCATAGAGGTGCCGAGCAGCACCTCGCAGAGGTCTCGGATCTTCCCGTCCGGCCGGGGGCCCTTGACCTCCGGACCGGTGCGCCATGCAGCCGCGGCGGAACGGATGGCCTGGACCTGCTCGAGCGTCATGGCGTGGATCTCGTGCTTGGGCCGGGTGAGCTGCGAGGTGCCCTCGACGGGGTTGCGCGTAAGGGCGTCGTGCCGCAGCGCGAACGCGAACAGCTGGTTGAGCAGGGTGCGGGAGTGCTTGGCCCGGCCGTAGGACAGGGCCGCCTCCCGGCGCAGGAACCACTCGACCCGGCCCGTCGTGATCTCCCCCAACGTGTAGTGCTCGAACGCCGGGCGCACCCAGCGGCGCAGATCGTCGCGGTAGTTCTGCTTCGTGCCATCGGAGATGTCCCGCAGCGCCAGGTCGGCCAGCCACAGCTCGCACAGCTCGTCGAAGCCGCTGGCCACGCCCAGCACTCCCCCGCTGCCGTAGCCGGGCCGGTCGGCCAGGCGCTGTTTGAGCAGGCTCTGCGCCGCACGGCGCGTGCGGCCGACGGCGGTCACCCTGCGCAGGCGGCCGTCCAGGTCCCGAAACCGTGCCCCCGCCTCGTAGCGCCCACCCAGATCCCGCACTGCGATCTCGCCGAACGTGCCGATCGGGGTCCGCGGGCGCCCGTACCTCACGTCCTGCTCCGCGGTGGATGGCGGCGGGCGTCGTCGGCCTCCATCGAGGCGAGCCAGGCCTGGATCTCGCTGGCGCGGAAGCGCAACTGGCGCCCGACCCGGAAGCCGCGCGGGCCGCGTCCTTGGGAGCGCAGGTCGTACAGGGCCTGGTTGCTCACCGACAGGAAGGCGGCGAGCTCGGAGAGGGTCATCGTCGGCGCAGTGGCCGGTGTCACGTCGGTGTCCATGCCAACAGGTGTGCAGGCAACGTCCAAGACGCGACGAGGGGGTCCGAGACCCGTGCCCGGCGACCCGATGCCAGACGACTTTGTGTCTAGTTTCTGTCCAGTCTCCACGTGCGACTCCTGTTTCCAGGATCTCGCCGTGGCCCTGACCAGCACGTTCGGTGGAGCTGAGGGGATTCGAACCCCTGACCCCCTGCATGCCATGCAGGTGCGCTACCAGCTGCGCCACAGCCCCTCGACCCGCAACCGCGAGCCGCGCCCCGGAGGGCGCCTGGAGAGTCTAGGACGATCCCCGGCCGGAACGCTAATCCGGGTTCCGGGTCTGCGACTCCGCCTCGGCGGGTGCGTCGGGCCCCGCGTCCCAGTCCCGGGACGCGTCCGTCGGGCCGAGGTTGAAGCCGTGCAGCCGCCAGTCCGGTGCCACCGGCCCGTGCGACGGGCTGAGGTCGGCCCAGTGCGCGTTCTGCAGGCCGATCACCCCGCGCCACGCCGGGTCCTGCCCCAGCAGCTCACCCACCGCGAGTGCGATGGCTGCCCCGTGCGACACCACCACGAGCGTGTCGGCCGGTCCGAGCGCCACTGCGTGGGTACGGACCGCCGCACCGAGGCGTGCGGCGACGTCGGCCCGCGACTCAGCACCGACACCGACGGGGTCGCCACCGGCGCGCCAGACGGCGAACTCGTCCGGCCAGCGCTCGTCGATCTGCTCGCCGGTCAGCCCCTCCCACTCCCCGAAGCCGCGCTCGCGCACCTGCGGGTCCAGGGAGAGCGGCAGGCCGGTACCGCGCGCCAGGTACTCGGCGGTGGCCTGCGCCCGCGAGAGGTCCGACGACACGATCACCGTCGGCTCGTACCGGGCGAGGATCGTCGCCGCAGCGGTGCGAGCCTGCCAGCGGCCGACGGCATCGAGCGGGATGTCGATCTGACCCTGCAGCCGTCCGCTCGCGTTCGCCGCCGTGCGTCCGTGCCGCCAAAGCAGCACGCGTCCGGCGGTCACTCCCCGAGGTCCTCGTGCTCCTGGCCCGCGTGCTCCTGCTGCTCGACACCCCGTGAGTCAGCCGGCAGCTCGATCACCGGGCAGTCCTTCCACAGCCGCTCGAGGGCGTAGTAGACGCGGTCCTCGGCGTGCTGGACGTGCACGACGATGTCGCCGAAGTCGATCAGCACCCACCGGCCCTGACCCTTGCCCTCTCGTCGCAGCGGCTTCGCACCGAGCTTGAACAGAGCCTCCTCGACCGCGTCGACGATCGCGCCGACCTGCCGTTCGTTGGTGCCGGAGGCGATGAGGAACACGTCGGTGAGCACCAGCTGCGCGCTCACGTCCAGGGCGATGATCTCCTGCGCCTTGCGGTCGGCGGCGGCGTGCGCCGCGGCGTAGGTCAGCTGCAGGGCACGGTCGGATGCGGGCACGGGGCTCCTCGGTGGCGCGTCAGAGCGCAGTGGTGGGGTCTGCGACGGCGGTGGCCAGCACAGAGACGACGGAGTGCGACGAGGGTCCCTCGGCACCGGACGAGCCGGACGGGCGCCCGCGGTTCCACAGCGCGACGACGAGGAAACCGAGCACGAACGCCACGATGACCAGGACGATCAGGTGCAGCCACGTGTAGGGGTGGCGGCGCGCGACCGGCTCGTCGTCCTCGTCGTCCAGGTCCGCGGGCGGGGCTGGCCGCGGGGACGGGAACGGCACGTTGGGCACCTCGGGCGACGCCGGGGCCGGACCGGCCGGCCGGGCTGCCGGGGTCGGGGCGGCTGCCGCACCGGGCTCCGCGACGGCCCACGAGCCGCGACGAGGTTCCGCCGGGGGCGTCGGGATCGGGGACGGTGCGGGCGCCTGGATGGTCGGTGCCGCCTCCGCACGAGCCGGCGTCCAGGCCGCGGACCGCTGGCCGGCGACGGGTTCCGGCGCAGCCGGGGTCGAGCCGTAGGACGGCCACGCCTGGGCCGGGGCCTGCGAGGCGTCCGCCGGCCGCCCCGACACAGCGGTACGGCCCTCGGGCGCCCACGCCGGTGCGCTCTGCGCCCGTGGTCCGGCGGAGTCGGCGGCTGCACCCGGGGCCCACGTGGGCGCGCCGCCGCGACCGGGCTGGATCGCGTCGCTCGGCCTGCCCTGAGGCATGCTGGCGTTCGACGGAGCGGGTGCGAAGGCGCTGCGGGAGGCAGGCGCCGGTGGCGCGGAGGCCTCCGGTGGCACCGGGTTGCGGGCCGGAGGCGCCCCAGACGGACCTGGGGACGGATTGGGCGACGACGGGGAGCTCGTCGCCGGTCCCCAGCCGGCAGCCGCGGCGGGGCGCCCGGCGAGGCCGGACGTCGGTGCGGCACCCGCGGCGGGCGCCCCACCCGGGACGCCTGCCGACGCGCCCGACGGCGCGATCGACGAGCGAGGACCCGCGGTCGGGTCGAGCGTGTCCCGTGTCGCGCGGCGAGAGCGGTAGGCCGAGTCGGAGATGACCGGCGGACGGACGCCGCCCTGCGTCGGACCGGCGGGCGGTGCGACGGAGCCCTGCGCGGGTACGGGCGGTGGCACACGGCCGGGCGTCGCGGCGCTCCGGGGCGTCGGGCCCAACGTCGAACGGCCGGGGACGGCGGCCGGCGCAGACGGGGCGGGCCGTGAGCCGGGCGTCGGCCGTGGCGCCGCCCACACGGGCGTCCCCCCGGACGTCGGTTGAACGGGCGTCGGCTGCTCGCGCAGCGCGCGGCGGGACGCCGTCGGGGGGCGCGCATCCGGCCGAGCCGGCTGCTCCGTCCCGGACGGTCCCTGCGGACGGGTCGGCTCCGGCCAGGACGACGCCGACGGCGCCCACTGGGGTGCGCGTGCGGCTCCCGTGGCGGTCTCCTCTGCGGGGACGGCGGCCTCGGCGGCAGCACGCTCCCTCTCACGACGCCGCCGGCGCTCTCCGGGTTCACTCATCAGGACCTCGATACAACCTGTGCTTGCCGATGTACTGGACCACGCCGTCCGGCACCAGGTACCAGACCGGCATGCCGGTCCTCGCCCGTGCCCGGATGTCCGACGAGGAGATGGCCAGCGCGGGGATCTCGAGCACGCTGACGCGATCCCCAGGCAGCCCGTCCACCGACAGCGTGTGCCCCGGCCTGGTGACCGCGACGAAGTGCGCCATGGTGAACAGCTCGTCGGCATCCTTCCACGTGAGGATCTGCGCGACGGCGTCCGCTCCCGTGATGAAGTACAGATCGGCACCCGGACGCTGAGACTTCAGGTCCCGCAGGGTGTCCACCGTGTACGTGAGGCCGGGCCGGTCGACATCCACC
>NCKG01000142.1:0-5644 GCA_002279095.1 Cellulomonas sp. 14-74-6 | reverse complement strand
AGCGGCCGGTGGGCTTGATCAATGCGTTCGAAGGGTTCTCCACTTTCATGGCCCGCCCGCTGCTCAACGTGCACGATGTGTATGTCGACGGCGCGGTACGGGGGCAGTCGATCGCCGGGCGCATGCTGGAGCATCTGCAGGGCCTGGCCATCGCGCGGGGCTGCGGCAAGCTCACGCTGGAGGTGCTGGAGCACAACCATCCGGCTGTGTCCAGCTATCGCCGATTCGGCTTCCAGCCCTATGCCCTGGACCCGGCGCAAGGCCGCGCCACGTTCTGGGAAAAGCGCCTTCCTCTCGGCGATCTGGTGGCGGCGCAACTGCCTTTCTAGAGGACGACGTGTCTCAGGCCAAGCGCGCGTGCAGGTGCGCGTTGAGCCTGCGTTCCAGCCAGCGAAAGCCCTGGATGATGACGAAGGACAGGATGAGGTAGAGCACGCCCGCGGCAAGGAAAATTTCCACCGGGGTATAGGTCACCGCGATGATGGTGCGCGCCGCCCCGGTGATGTCCAGCAGCGTGATGGTGCTCGCCAGCGCGCTGCCCTTGAGCATGAGAATCAGCTCGTTGGTATAGGCCGGAAGCGCCAGGCGGAAGGCGCGTGGCAGGATGACGCGCCGGTACAGCAGACTCCCGCTCATGCCCAGGGACCTTGCCGCCTCCACCTCGCCGTGCGGAACGCCCTGGATGGCGCCGCGCAGGATTTCCGCGGTGTAGGCGCCGGTGTTGAGGCTGAAGGCGATGATGGCGCACCAGTAGGCTTGGCCGAGCACGGGCCAGAGCACGCTCTGGCGCACGGCGTCGAACTGCGACAGCCCGTAGTACACGAGAAAGATCTGCACCAGCAGCGGCGTGCCGCGAAAGAAAAAGATGTAGCTGTAGGGCAGCCAGCGCAGCCAGGCCGGGCCGGCGACGCGCGCAATGGCGGTGGGGACGGCGATGGCGATGCCCAGCAGGCCCGACAGCGCGACGAGTTGCAGCGTGACCCAGGCGCCTGCGAGAAGCTGGGGAAGGTTGGACCAGATCAGCGCGGCGTTCATGTTGCGGCGCGGCGCATGCCGCGATTGACCCTGCGTTCCAGCCAGGCGATGGCCAGCGTCACCAGCACGGTGAGCAACCCCGGCGCCGCCCAGGAGGTCACCCGCACCACGCTGCAGTACACCGGCGGGTTCTTCGACCTGCTGACCGCCGGGCACGGGTTCGCCCTGCTGACCGGCGTGCTGACGGCCACCGTCTTCCTGGCCCACGGCGCGATCTTCCTGTCGCTGAAGACCGCGGGAGACCTCCAGTCGCGAGCCGCCGAGCTGGCGAAGCGGCTGTCCCTCGGCGCGCTCGGCATCGGGGCGGTGTGGGCGATCTGGCTGCAGCTGGCCTTCTCGCGGAACGCCTGGACGTGGGCGGCGCTCGTGCTCGCAGCGCTCGCCCTCGCTGCCGCAGCCTGGTTCGCGTGGGCCGGCTCGCACGGGCGGGCGTTCGCCGCCTCGGCGGTGGCGATCGTGGCGGCCGTGGTGCTGATCTTCGGCGCGATGTTCCCCGACGTGATGCCGTCCACCATCGACCCGGCGTACTCGCTGACCATCCACAACGCCTCGTCCAGCGCCTACACGCTCACCATGATGTCGTGGGTGGCTCTGTTCCTGACGCCGCTGGTGCTGGCGTACCAGGCGTGGACGTACTGGGTGTTCCGCAAGCGCATCGGCGTGCACCACATCCCCGAGCAGGCGAACGTGACCTTCGAGAACGCCCCGTCGCTGCGGTGAGGGCCGCGTGAGGCCGCTCGACCCGCGGCTGCTGCGCTACGCCCGCTCCGCACGAGGCTACGTCGCCCTGACCGTCGGCCTCGGTCTCGTCATGGGCGCCCTGGTGGTCGCGCAGGCGCTGCTGCTGGCGCACGCGCTCGGTGGTGCGGTGGAGCACGGCGCCACGCTGGCATCGCTCTCCGGCACCGTCGTGGCCCTGGTCGGCGTCGTGGTCGGTCGCGGCCTGGTGACCGCGGTGCAGGAGCGGTTCGCGCACCGTGCGGCCACGCGCGCCGTGGCCGAGCTGCGGAGCGGCGTGGTGGGGCGGGCCGCGGACCTCGGGCCGCGGTGGCTCGCCTCGGGCCAGGGCCCCGCGGTGGTGACCCTCGCGACGCGCGGTCTGGACGGACTGGAGCCGTACTTCGTCCGGTACCTGCCCCAGCTGGTGCTCGCGGCGACGCTGACGCCGGGCACGCTGCTGGTGGTGCTCGGCCTGGACTGGGTGTCGGCGGCGATCCTGGTCGGCACGCTGCCGCTGATCCCGCTGTTCATGGTGCTGATCGGCCAGCTGACGCAGGGGCGCTCCGCCAGGGGCCTGGAGGCGATGCAGCGCCTCGGCGCCCAGGTGCTCGACCTGCTCGCGGGCCTGCCGACGCTGCGCGCGTTCGGACGGCAGCGCGGTCCCGCCGCACGCGTGCAGGCACTCGGCGACGCGCACCGGCGGTCGACCATGGCCACTCTGCAGATCGCCTTCCTGTCCGGGATGGTGCTCGAGCTGCTGACCACCCTGTCCGTCGCGCTCGTCGCGGTGGCGATCGGGCTCCGGCTGGTGAGCGGCCGGCTGGATCTGGTGACGGGTCTAGCGGTGCTGATGCTGGCCCCTGAGGTGTTCTGGCCGCTGCGGCAGGTCGGGGCGCAGTTCCACGCAGCCGCGGACGGTGTGGCGGCGGCCGAGGCGGCGTTCGGTGTCCTCGACACACCGGTGCCCGCTCGGGGCACCCAGTCCTGCCCGGACCTGTCCCGCTCGACACTGCGGCTCTCGGGTGTGGGGGTGCGGTCCGCCGGGGGTCTGACACCGGCCCACCTCGATCTCGAGCTGGTCCCCGGCATCGTGGCGGCCCTCGTCGGGCCCTCCGGCGCGGGCAAGACGACCACCGTCGAGGTGCTGCTGGGCCTGCTGGCTCCCGACCACGGCACCGCGCGCGTGCAGACCCCCGACGGCGGCTGGCTGGACCTGTCCGACGTCGACCGGCGCAGCTACTGGGACCAGGTGACCTGGCTGCCGCAACGGCCGGTCCTCGAACCCGGCACCGTGCGGCAGCTCGTCGGCGGTCGCGACGACGACGCCCGTGCGCGCGCCGCGGCTCTGACCGGCCTCGACGGCGTCGTGGCCGGGCTCCCCCACGGCTGGGACCAACCACTCGGGACGGGCGGTGCCGGCCTGTCGGTCGGCCAGCGGCAGCGCGTCGCGCTGACCGCCGCGCTGCTGACGGACGCACCGCTGGTGGTGCTCGACGAGCCGACGGCGCACCTCGACGCGGCCGGCGAGCAGGTGGTCCTCGCCACCGTCGCCGCGCTGCGCGCGGCGGGCCGCACGGTTCTGCTCGTCGCCCACCGACCCTCGCTGGTGGCCGGCGCCGACCACGTGGTCACGGTGCACGCCGAGCGCGCGGCCGAGGTGGTGGCGTGAGCACGGACCAGGCGCTCCCGGCGATCGCGGCACCCGTCGACGGCGTCGGGGCCGACCGCCCGCCCCGCGGCACCCTCCGTCGCGCCCTCCGGCTGCTGGAGGTGCCGCGCGGCCGCGCGCTGCTCGCGGTGCTGGTCGGCACGCTGGCCCTGGGCTGCGCCGTCGCGCTGGCGGCGGTCTCGGCCTGGCTGATCGCGCGAGCGTCGCAGATGCCGCCGGTGCTGCTGCTGTCCGTCGCCACGGTCGCGGTGCGGACCTTCGGCATCGGCCGCGGGGTGCTGCGGTACTGCGACCGGCTGGTCTCGCACGACGTGGCGCTGCGCGGCATGACGACGCTGCGAACCACGCTGTACGACCGCCTCGCGGCGGGACGCGCCGACGCCACCCTCGGCCTGCGTCGTGGCGACCTGCTCGCCCGGGTCGGTGCCGACGTCGACGCCGTCGGCGACGTGGTGGTGCGCGGTCTGCTGCCCGCCGGCGTGGCACTGACGCTCGGTGTCGGCACCGTCACCGCCATGGCGTTCTTCTGGCCGCCGGCCGCCCTGGCGCTGGCCCTGTGCCTGCTGCTGGCCGGTGTGGTCGCCCCCGCACTGACTGTCCGTGGCGCACGCGCCACCGAGCGGCGGGCGGCCCGGGCCAGGGCCGACTCGTCCGCCGCGGCGCTGTCGGTCCTGGACGACGCCGGTCCGCTGCTGGTCTCCGGCCGCCTCGACAGCCGCCTCAGCGCGGTGCGCGAGGCGGACGCCCGGGTGGCCGCGGCGGTCGACACCGGCGCGCGACCGACCGCCCTGGCGGCCGGGATCGGCACCGCCGCGACCGTCCTGGCGGCGGTGGCCGCGCTGGTGACCGGCGTGCCCGCGCTGCGCGCCGGTCTGCTCGCGCCCGTGGAGCTCGCGGTGATCGTGCTGACACCGCTCGCAGCGTTCGAGGCGACGGCGCTGCTGCCGGCGGCGGGAGTGCAGGTGCAGCGGTCCCGGGTCGCAGCAGCCCGCATCCTCGCGCTGCTGGACGCGGCGGACGCCCCGGTCGTCGACGTCACCGGCACGGCACCGCAGGAGACGGGCGGCCCGCACGTGCTGCGTGCGCGCGATCTGGCGGTCGCCTGGCCCTCCCGGCCGGTCGCGCTCACCGGTGTGGACCTGGAGCTCCGTCCGGGCCGCAGCGTCGCCGTCGTCGGACCGAGCGGCATCGGCAAGACGACGCTGCTGCTGACGCTCGCCGGTCTCCTCGATCCCCGCCACGGCTCCGTCACGCTCGACGGGACGCCGCTGCTGGTGCTCGACGACCCGGTCCGTGCGGCCCGCGTCGTCGTCACCACGGAGGACGCGCACGTGTTCGGCACCACCGTCCTGGAGAACCTCCGCGTCGCCCGTGGCGACGTGACGCCGGACCAGGCCCAGGAGGCGTTGCAGCGTGTCGGTCTGGGCACGTGGCTCGCCGGCCTGCCGGACGGGCTCGACACGCTCCTCGGCCCCGATGCGCGCACCGTCTCCGGCGGCGAGCGTCGTCGGCTGCTCCTCGCCCGTGCGCTGCTCGCCCCTGCCCCGCTGCTGCTGGTCGACGAGCCGGCCGAGCACCTGGACCCGGCGACGGCCGACGCCCTGGTCCACGAGCTGCTCGACCGGCCGACCGGCTGGGACGGCAGCCCGCGCGGGGTTGTCGTCGTCACCCATCGCCTGGCGCCCCTCGCTGCCGCCGACGAGGTGCTGTGGCTCGCCGACGGCACCGTGGCGGCGCGTGGCACCCACCAGCAGCTCCTCGACGGGACCCCGGGCTACCGTGAGGCGGTGGACCGCGAGCGGGTCGCGGTCGAGTCCCAGGAGCGTGCATGACCGCAGTCCCTGCGCCCGGTCGCCAGGTGGGCGCCCCGTTCGAGCACGGTGTGCTCACGGAGGCCGGCACGCATCCCGCGGCCCTCACCGGCGACGGCCTGACCGACCTGATGCAGGCGATCCTCTCGGTGGCCGGCGAGCTGGAGCTCTCGGCCGTCCTGGAGCGGTTCGTCCAGGTCAGCGCCGAGCTGACCGGTGCGCGGTTCGGTGCGATCAACGTGCTCGACAACCGCGGCGCGTCGACCACCTTCGTCTACACCGGCGTCCCCACGGCGATCGCCCGGATGCTCGCGCGGCCGCCGCACGCCCAGGGCGTCCTCGGCCAGATACCCGACGAGGGTGCGCTGCGGCTGACGGACCTCACCAAGCACCCGGCGTTCCGCGGCTG
>NCKG01000141.1:0-5710 GCA_002279095.1 Cellulomonas sp. 14-74-6 | reverse complement strand
CGTTGACGTTCATGTGGTAACCCGTGGACAGGGTGTACGCGTCCAGCAGACCCACCAGGTTGGCCACCTGCTCCGCCCGGGTGCGACCCAGGCCGGACGGGAGCACCGAGCTGGTCAGCGAGATCCCGTCCAGCGCCTCGGAGTAGGGCAGCTTGGCGACGGACAGCGCCGAGGCGAGCATGCCGTGGGTGTCCCGGCCGTTCATCGGGTTGGCACCGGGCGCGAACGGCTCGCCGTAACGGCGACCGTCCGGGGTGGACCCGGTGGCCTTGCCGTAGACGACGTTGGACGTGATGGTCAGCACCGACTGGGTGTGCAGCGCGTTGCGGTACGTCGGCTGCTGCCGGAGCTTGGCCATGAACGTGCGCACCACCCAGGCGGCGATGTCGTCCACGCGGTCGTCGTCGTTGCCGAAGGTCGGGTACTCCCCCTCGATGGCGTACTCGGTGACCAGCCCGTCGGTGGTGCGCAGCGCACGCACCGTCGTGTGCTTGATGGCGGACAACGAGTCGGCGACGACGGACAGGCCGGCGATGCCGCACCCAAGGGTGCGCAGCACCGTGCGGTCGTGCAACGCCATCTCCAGGCGCTCGTACGCGTACTTGTCGTGCATGTAGTGCACGCAGTTCAGGGCGTCGACGTAGGTCTGGGCCAACCAGTCGAGCATCCGGTCGAACTTGGCGACCACGTCCTCGTACTCGAGCACCTCGCCCTCGACGGGGGCCGTCACCGGGCCGACCTGCCTGCCCGTCATCTCGTCCCGGCCGCCGTTGATCGCGTACAGCAGAGCCTTGGCGAGGTTGACCCGCGCACCGAAGAACTGCATCTGCTTGCCGACCCGCATAGGGGACACGCAGCAGGAGATCGCTGCGTCGTCACCCCACGAGGAGCGGATCAGCTCGTCCGACTGGTACTGAATCGCCGAGCTGTCGATCGACAGCTCGGCGCAGAACCGCTTGAACCCCTCGGGCAGCCGCTCGCTCCACAGCACGGTCAGGTTGGGCTCCGGCGCCGGACCGAGGTTGCGCAGCGTCTGCAGGTACCGGAACGACGTCCGGGTCACCAGCGTGCGCCCGTCCTCACCCATGCCGCCGATCGTCTCGGTCACCCACGTCGGGTCGCCGGAGAACAGCGCGTCGTACTCCGGTGTCCGCAGGAACCGCACGAGGCGGAGCTTGATGACGAAGTCGTCGACCAGCTCCTGAGCCTGCTCCTCCGTCAGCACCCCCGCCTCGAGATCGCGCTGGAGGTACACGTCGAGGAACGTGGAGGTGCGACCCAACGACATCGCCGCGCCGTTCTGCTCCTTCACGGCGCCGAGGTAGGCGAGGTACAGCCACTGCACCGCCTCGCGCGCGGTGCGCGCCGGCCGGCTGATGTCGAGGCCGTAGGCCGACGCCATCTGCGCCAGCTCCCCGAGGGCCCGGATCTGCTCGGCGAGCTCCTCGCGGTCGCGGATCACGTCCTCCGTCGAGCGTTCCATGTCGAGCGAGGCCTTCTCCAGCCGCTTGCCCTCGACCAGGGCATCCACGCCGTACAACGCGACCCGTCGGTAGTCGCCGATGATCCGACCACGGCCGTACCCGTCCGGCAGGCCGGTGATCAGGTGGCTGGAGCGCGCCGCCCGTACCGCCGGCGGGTACACGTCGAACACCCCGTCGTTGTGGGTCTTGCGGTACTTGGTGAACACGTCGACGATCTCGCGCGGCGCCGCGTAGCCGTACGTGGCGAGCGCCTGCTCGACCATCCGCCAGCCGCCGTTCGGCATGATCGCGCGCTTGAGCGGCGCGTCGGTCTGCAGGCCCACGATCAGCTCGCGCTCCCGGTCGATCCAGCCGGGTCGGTGCGAGGTGATCGTCGACGGCGTGGCGGCGTCGACGTCGTAGACGCCCTTCTCGCGCTCGACGGCGAACATGGGCGTCAGCTCGTCCCAGACCGCCAGGGTGCGTGGCGTCGGACCGGCGAGGAACGCACCGTCGCCGGTGTACGGCGTGTAGTTGCGCTGGACGAAGTCCCGGACGTCGATGCGGTCCGCCCACGGTCCGGGGACGAAACCCTCCCAGGCGCGCGGCAGCGCGCTGTCGCGGCGGAGGGAGGCGGCGGTCAGAGGCATCCAGAGCTCCAGGTATCGGGTCTACGACGACGTTATGACCCAATTCATAGGATGTCTCGGGACGTTCGTCCCCCGCTCGAACCGGCGCAGCGACCGGTCAGTCGGACGCGCCGAGCGCGGTCAGCACGTCTGCGGCCACGTCGGCCGCGCCGAGCCGCAGCTGGTCGACCAGCTCCTCGCGGGTCGCGTGCCCCAGGAACGCGCGCGGGATGCCGAACGACTGCACCGCCTCTCGCAGCCCCTGCTCGACGCAGCGCTGGGCGAGCATCGACCCGACGCCGCCCTCGACCAGGCCGTCCTCGAGCGTGACGACGTGCTCGTGGTCACCGACCAGCTTCACCAGCATCGGCGGGACCGGCACCGGCCACAGCGGGTCGACCACTGTCACGGCCAGGCCGTGCGCCGCGAGCAGGTCGCCGACCGCCAGAGCGGTCGGCACCATCGCACCGACCCCGACGACCAGCACGCGCCGGGCCGCAGGGCGGTCCTGCACGGCGTGCCGGGCGAGCACGTCGACGCCGTCGAGGTGCTCGATCGCGGGCACGGGCTCGGGCAGCGCACCCTTCGGGTACCGCACGACCGTGGGAGCGTCGTCGACGTCGACGGCGGTGCGCAGCGCCGTGCGCAGCGTCGCCTCGTCACGCGGTGCAGCTAGGCGCAGCCCCGGGACCAACGAGAGCAGCGAGAGGTCCCACATGCCGTTGTGGCTGGCGCCGTCGTCCCCCGTGATGCCGGCGCGGTCCAGGACGAACGTCACACCGGCACGGTGCAGCGCCACGTCCATCAGCACCTGGTCGAAGGCGCGGTTGAGGAAGGTCGCGTACACCGCCACGACGGGGTGCAGCCCGGCGAAGGCCATCCCGGCGGCGGACGTCGCGGCGTGCTGCTCGGCGATGCCGACGTCGAACACGCGCTCGGGGAACTCGGCGGCGAAGGGCGCCAGCCCGACCGGCTGGAGCATCGCGGCCGTGACCGCGACGACGTCACGGCGGCGACGGCCGATGCGGACGATCTCGTCGGCGAACACGCTCGTCCACCCGAAGCGTGAGGGCGCCAGGGGCAGCCCGGTCTCCGGGTGGATCTGGCCCACCGCGTGGAACCGGTCGGCGACGTCCTGCTCGGCCGGGGTGTACCCGCGACCCTTCTCGGTGATCACGTGCACGATCACCGGGCCGCCGTAGGCCCGCGCGCGGCGCAGCGCCCGCTCGACCTCGCGCTCGTCGTGGCCGTCGACGGGGCCGATGTACTTCAGGCCCAGGTCCTCGAACATCCCCTGCGGTGCGACGACGTCCTTCAGGCCCTTCTTCAGGCCGTGCAGCGCGTCGTAGGCCAGGCGTCCCGGCGGACCGGACCGGCGCAGCGTCGCCTTGCCCCAGCTCAGCACGCTCTCGTACCCCTGCGTGGTGCGCAGCGTGTCGAGGTGCCGCGCGAGGCCGCCGATGGTCGGGGCGTAGCTGCGCCCGTTGTCGTTCACGACGACGACCAGGCGGCGGTCCTCCCCCGCGGCGATGTTGTTCAGCGCCTCCCAGGCCATGCCTCCCGTCAGCGCACCGTCACCGATCACCGCGACGACGTGCCGGTCCGGTTCGCCACGCAGCTCGTAGGCCTTGGCGATGCCGTCGGCCCAGCTCAGCGCCGTCGACGCGTGCGAGTTCTCCACCACGTCGTGCTCGGACTCGCTGCGGCTGGGGTACCCGGACAGACCGCCACGGCGCCGCAGCTGCGTGAAGTCGGACCGGCCGGTCAGCAGCTTGTGCACGTACGCCTGGTGACCCGTGTCGAACACCAGGGTGTCGAGCGGGGAACGGAACACCCGGTGGAGCGCGATGGTCAGCTCGACGACCCCGAGGTTGGGGCCCAGGTGGCCGCCCGTCCGGGAGACGGACTCGACCAGGAAGTGCCGGATCTCGCCGGCGAGCTCGTCCACCTCGCGGGGCGTGAGCCGCCGGACGTCCGCGGGCGACGAGATGTGCTCGAGGAGCCCCACGCTGCCCTCCCTCCGGCCGCCGCTCGACCGCCGTACCGCACGAAGGCCCGAAGGACACTGTATGGCCGGTGGCCCCGGACCGTCGCGCTCACCGGCACGGGGCTGCGGACGGTCGTGGACAGCCGCTCGTCGAGGGGTGTGCGCCCGGGCGGACGTCGTCGCGAGCCGAGGGCTGTCGTGCGGCCCCCGGTAGGCTGTCTCGGAAAGGGGAACTCCCATGCGCTTCCTGCCCGGCCACACGGCCTCCGGCGACCTGACCTACGGCGACGTCTTCCTCGTGCCGTCCCGGTCGGAGGTCGTCTCCCGGTTCGACGTCGACCTGACCACCGGTGACGGCACCGGGACGACCATTCCCGTCGTCGTCGCGAACATGACCGCCGTCGCGGGGCGACGGATGGCGGAGACCGTCGCCCGCCGCGGCGGCCTCGCGGTGCTGCCCCAGGACACCCCGACGGACGTGGTGGCCGACGTGGTCGCCTCCGTCAAGTCCCGGCACCCCGTCGTCGAGACCGCCGTGGTGGTCAGCCCGCACGACACCGTGCAGACCGCGGTCACCCTGATCGGCAAGCGCTCGCACGGCGCCGCCGTGGTGGTGGACGAGGGCCGCCCGGTCGGCGTCGTCACCGAGGCCGACTGCCGCGACGTCGACCGGTTCACCCAGGTGGCCGAGGTGATGGCGCAGAACCCGACGACGCTCGACCTGGACGTGCTGGAGCAGCGCGGGACGGCCGGCCTCGAGGACGCGTACGAGCGCCTGCACGCCTCCCGCCGTCGGTTCGCGCCGGTGGTGCGGGACGGCATGCTGATCGGGGTGCTGACCCAGGTCGGGGCGCTGCGCTCCTCGATCTACACGCCCGCCCTGGACGGCCGTGGCCGGCTGCGGGTCGGTGCGGCGGTGGGGATCAACGGCGACGTACGGGCGAAGGCGGCGAGCCTGCTCGAGGCCGAGGTCGACGTGCTCGTCGTCGACACGGCGCACGGCCACCAGCGCAAGATGCTCGACGCGCTGGCAGCCGTCCGCTCGCTCGACCCGCAGGTGCCCGTGGTCGCGGGGAACGTCGTCACCGCCCAGGGCACGCGCGACCTCGTCGAGGCGGGCGCGGACATCGTCAAGGTCGGCGTGGGCCCGGGTGCGATGTGCACCACGCGCATGATGACCGCCGTCGGCCGGCCGCAGTTCTCGGCCGTGCTGGAGTGCGCGCAGGAAGCACGGCGACTCGGCCGCAGCGTCTGGGCCGACGGTGGCGTCCGGTACCCGCGCGACGTCGCCCTGGCGCTGTCCGCCGGTGCGTCGCAGGTGATGATCGGCTCCTGGTTCGCCGGCACGCACGAGTCGCCGGGCGACCTGCACACAGACCCCGACGGGCGGCTGTACAAGGAGAGCTTCGGCATGGCGTCCGCCCGCGCGGTCGCCGCTCGCACGCGCGGCGGCTCGCCGTTCGAGCGCGCGCGCAAGGCGCTCTACGAGGAAGGCATCTCCTCCTCGCGGATGTACCTCGACCCACGGCGCCCCGGCGTCGAGGACCTGCTCGACCGCCTCGTGCAGGAGATCCCGGCCCCGGTCGGCGACGCGGACGCCCCCGCCCGCGCCATGATCTTCGACTCCGTGT
>NCKG01000140.1:0-5731 GCA_002279095.1 Cellulomonas sp. 14-74-6 | reverse complement strand
TTTTATTGGTGTCACTGGCGTGGGGGTCGCTCAGCCGTGTTGGGGCACCGCGCCAGAGGACTGGGTGGATGTTCTGCTCAATTGCCGGGCCCCAGAGTTGGGGTGGGGTCGGGCCGAACAGTAGGACCGACGGGCTTCCGAGGGCCGTCGCGAGGTGGGCTACGCCGGTGTCGCCGCAGATCAGCAGTGCGGCGCGGGCGACGAGTTCGGCCAAGGCCGGAATGGTGAGGGTTCCAGCGCGGGTCTCGATCTGGTCGGCGGCGGAGGATCCGTTCGGGAGTTGTGACTGAGCATCGGTCACGACACGGGCGGCGAGGTCGATCTCATCCGGGCCGCCCGTGACGATCACGTGGCGGCCATCCGAGGCGAGCGAAGCCGCGACGGCGGACCAGCGGTCGGCCGGCCATCGTCGGGCGCCCGACGCGGCGCCCGGGTGGAGGAGCACCGGCGCCGCTTCGCCATCCTCCGGGGCCGAGGCGGTGGGTTTGGCGGTGGACGACTCCGGGAGCGTCAGGCGCAGGTCCTTGCGGCCGCACTCGCCGCCGGCCCAGGTGACCAGGCGGCACCAACGGTCGACCTCGTGCTCGTCGGCTCGCCATACCGGGCCGTCCGGGAACCCCTCCGCCGCGAAGGCGACCAGCCGGGACGGCCGAGTAGCAGCCAGCACCTCGTGGCTCTGCGGCCCACGGCCGTGCAGGTTCACCGCGATGTGGCCGCCGGCGGCGAGCTCGGGCGGCAGCACCAGCGGGTCGAGGCCGGCGGCCGGCACCACCTCGTCGACCACGCCGAGGTCACGCAACCACGAGCCGATGCCGACCGGTCCCGCGAGCCACAGCCGACGGTCCGGCCAGGCTCGTCGGACGCCGCGCAGCGCGGCGACGCCGGTGAGGGCGTCGCCCAGGCCGAGGGCCCGGAGCACGAGCACGTCGCCGGACGACTCGGCCGAGCCAGCCTCGACAGGCCCGGCCCCTGCAGCAGTCCCCGCCGCCGCTGCCGTCGTCACGACGTCGTCGGGCGCCACGCCGCTCACGGCCAGGAGCTCTCCCCCGACGCCATCACCAGCATCTCCCGGATCTCCGACCCGACCGGCTGCCGCAGCGCGGTCAGCACGGCGCCAGCCGTCGCCGCCGGGTCGTTGAGCTGGGCATCCGGGCCGGGCTTGTACTGCTCGGTGCGGCCGTCGAAGAACGCCGTCTGCATGCCGCCGGGGATCAGCAGGGTGACGCCGACCCGGCCGGCGAGCTCGGCCGCGAGCGCGTGCGTGAAGCCGCGGACGGCGAACTTGGACGCGCAGTAGGCGGTGGCGTCGCTGAACCCGCGCAGCGCGAGCGTGGAGCCGACGGTGACGACGGTGCCGTGCGTCCGCTCCAGCGACGGCAGGGCGGCCCGGATCACCGCGACGGTGCCGAACAGGTTGACGCGGACCACGTTCTCCCAGGTCGCGGGGTCGACGTCGAGCAGGCGGCCGGGCGCGTCGATGCCGGCGGCGGTCACGACGGCGGACACGTCGCCCACCTGGTCGATCAGCTGCTGGGTCGCCTTCGCCGCCGCGGCGGGGTCGGCCAGGTCCACCTGGACGTGCGGCACGTCGGCCGACGGCTCGGCGCGGTCCAGCACCACCGGGTTGCCGCCGGCGGCGCGGACGGCCTCCACCACCGCGGCGCCCAGGCCGCTGGCACCACCGGTGACCAGGACGGTTCCGAGCTCGCGGGGCTGGAGCGGGGTGGTGGGCTGCACGTCGGTCGCGGTCACGCGGTCTCCTTCATGGGGTGGGTGTCAGGCGTGTGCGTCGCGGAGCGGCGCAGGATCGAGGTGGTGGAGCGGCCGTCCAGGTAGGGCAGCAGGACGATGCGTCCGCCGTGGCGCTGCACGACGTCGGCCTCCGGCAGCAGGCGCTCGTCGTAGTCGCCGCCCTTGACCCACACGTCGGGGCGCAGGTGGTCCAGCGCGGCGCGCGGATCGTCCTCGTCGAAGACGAGCACGGCGTCCACGCAGTCGAGGGCGGCCAGCACGCGGGCCCGGTCGGCGGCGGTGACCACCGGACGGCCGGCGCCCTTGAGGCGGCGGACGGAGTCGTCCGAGTTCATCAGCACGACGAGCGCGTCACCGAGCCGTCGCGCGGCCTGGAGGGTCGCGACGTGGCCGGCGTGGACGATGTCGAAGCAGCCGCCGGTCGCCACGAGGGTGCGGCCACCGGCGCGGAGGGCGGCGGCCGTCTGGCGCACGCGGGCGGGCGATGCCGCGCCACCGTCCGACGGGACCTCCGGCGCCTCGGCGTCGGCGGCCTCGTCTCCGATCGACGACTGCGGCCTGTCGTGGGAGCGCCGGAACGCCTCGGCGCCACCGGCCTCGACCCACTCGCTGGCGTCGAGCACCGCCGCCGTGACGGCGTCGGTCACGGTCGCACCGGCGGCCAGCGCCACGACGGCGGAGGCCGCGAACCGGTCCCCCGCGCCGCACGGGTCACCGCCGGACGCGGCAGGTGCCGGCACGTAGCGGACGTCCCGGCCGGTGGCGACGAAGGCCCCGTCTGCACCGGCCGTGACGGCGACGCCGCGGGCCTTCCAGACGCCGAGCAGGGCCCACGCTCGCACGTCGGGGGCTGCGGACACCTCCGGCCGACCGCGCAGCGCACCGGCCGCCTCGGCAGCGTTGGGGGTCACCAGCGTGGCGCCCGGCACCGGCGCACCACCGCGCGGGTGCGGGTCCCACACCAGCACGCCGGATGCGGCGGCCCTGGTCAGCAGCGTGCGCAGGTGCTCGTCGTGCGTCGTCCCGGCGCCGTAGTCGGACACCAGCACCGCGTCGGCCTGCGCCAGCACCGCGGCCACGTCGTCCACCGGCACGGCGCCCGGGGTGCCGGGACCGCCGTCGTCCACCCGCACCAGCGACTGCGCCTGGCTGCGGACGCGGGTCTTGGTGCGGGTCGCGCCCTGGTGTTGCAGGGCGAGCAGGTCCACCCGGCTGGTGAGCCCGGCGGTGAGCCGGTGACCGGCCTCATCGACGGCCACCGGTGCCACCAGCGTGACACGGGCACCGGAACCGGCGCAGAGCAGCGCCGCGAGCCCGGCACCGCCGGGGCTCTCCCGGATGCCCGTCACGTCGAGCACCGGCGCGGGGCCGTCCGGGGACAGGCGCTCCACCGTGCCGTCGACGTCGCGGTCCAGCATCACGTCGCCGACCACCACCACGTGCGGGCGTCGCGTCATGCCGTCATCCCGATCTGCCGGTTCGGGGCCGGTTCCGGCTCCAGCTCCGGCCGGTCGTCCCGCAGGGCCAGCTCCGCGTCCAGCGCCGCGCACAGGGCGTGCACCACCACCAGGTGCACGGCCTGGACGGCGGCCGTCGAGGGGGCGTCCACGCACAGCGCGTCGTCGGAGGCGGACTCCAGCGGGTTGGGGCCGCGGCCCGTCAGCGACCACACCGTCACGTCGCCCACCTCGCGGGCCCGCTGCGCGGCGTGCAGCACGTTGGGGCTGCGGCCGGAGGTGGACATCAGCACCAGCACGTCACCGGGCCGGGCGTGCGCCTCCACCTGGCGGGCGAACATCTCGGCGACGCCGTAGTCGTTGACCAGCGCGGTCATCGACGAGGTCTCCGCCGAGAGGCAGATGGCGGACAGCGGGCGGCGCTCGCCGAGGAACCGGCCCACCAGCTCGGAGGTCAGGTGCTGGGCCTCCGCCGCGCTGCCGCCGTTGCCGGCCGCCAGCAGCCGGCCACCGGACGAGAGGCGGTCGGCCAGCATGGCGCCCCAGGCCTCGACGGTGGACGCCTGGCGGCGCAGGCCGCGCAGCGCGCGGCGCAGCTCCTCGTCGTGCTCGTCGATCCAGCTGCGCGCGGTCATCCGGCCACCCCCTCGCCAGCGGACCAGGCTTGCCCGGACCAGCCCGGCTGGCCCCACGCCTGCGACCAGCCGGCCTGGACGAGCATCGACTGGTAGACGAGCTCGGTGTCCTGCGCGACGCGGGTCCACGAGTAGCGGGTCAGCGCCCGACGACGGGCCGCGCGGCCCAACGAGCGGCGCAGCCCGGCGTCCGGCAGCAGCCGACGCAGCGCCGCCGCCAGGGCGGACGGGTCCCGCGGCGGTACCAGCAGTCCGGTCACGCCGTCCACCACGGAGTCGAGCAGGCCGCCGACGGCGCTGCCGACCAACGGGACGCCGCACGCCGCCGCCTCGAGCGGCACGATGCCGAACGGCTCGTACCAGGGCGTGGCGACCACGGCGTCGACCGCGGAGATCACGCCGGGCACGTCCGCGTGGCTGACCCGGCCGAGGAGCTGGACGCGGTCCGCGACGCCGAGCCGCTGTGCCAGCGCGACCAGGCGGACGGCCTCCGGGTCCTCGTCGAGGTGCGCCTGGTCCGGGCCGCCGGCGATCAGCAGCTCGGCACCCGGCACGTCGACCAGCGCCTCGATGGCGGTGTCCACGCCCTTGCGCTCCACCAGCCGGCCGATGCTGAGCAGCCGGTAGTGCTGGCGCTGCGGCGGCAGGGTGCTGCTCGGCGCCACCGGGCGGAAGTGCGCGACGTCCACCCCGCACGGCACCACGCGGATGCCGGTGTCCGGCACGCCGAGGCGCACCAGCTCGGTCACCTCGTCCGTGCAGGTGGCGATCACGGCGTCGACGCGGCGGCCGATGGTCGCCTCGGCCTCGATGCGGCCGGCGGGGCTGGTGTCCTTGTCCCGCTGGTGGCGGCGCTTCACGCTGCCGAGGGCGTGGAACGTCTGTGCGACGGGGACGCCGGCGCCGGCGGCAGCCTGGACGGCGGCCAGGCCGGACATCCAGAAGTGGCCGTGCACCACGTCCGGGGCTCCGTGTCGGGCCCAGTCGTCGGCCAACCACAGCCCGAACTCACGCATGTACGGCAGCAGGTCGTCCTTCGGCACCTCCTGCGGGGGTCCGGCGGGGACGTGCACCACCTCGATGCCCGGTTCCATCTGCAAGCGTTCGGGCGACGTCGGGTCGTCCCGGCGCGTGTACACGGTCACCGTGTGACCGGCCTCGACCAGCGCGCCGGACAGCGCGGCGACGTGCACGTTCTGACCGCCGGCATCGACACCCCCGATCACCGCGAGCGGGCTCGCATGCTCGGACACCATCGCGATCCTCATCCCGTCACCCCCTTCAGCAGCTCGTCCCAGTCGGAGAGGAAGCGCGCGAGACCGAACCGGTCCAGCGCGAACGTTCGGGCGGCGGCCCCGCGGTCGCGGGCCTCCGCCGGGTCGGCCAGCCAGCGCTGCAGGGCGGCGACCAGCACGGCCGGGTCGGCGCTGACCACGCCGGCGTCGGGCGGCACCGCCTCGGGTGCGGCGGTGGTGGCCAGCGCCGCGATGGGCATGCCGAGCGTCATCGCCTCGATCAGCGACAGGCCCAGGCTGGTCCAGCGGTAGGGGTGCAGGTAGGCGCGGGCGCCGGCCATCGCGGCGTGGAGCTGGGCCTGCGGCAGGTCGTGCAGGTGGTGCGCCAAGCTCGGTTCGCGCTCCGCCAGCGGCGCGGTGCCCATGCCGTAGACCTCCACCGGCAGGCGGGCCGCCACGTCGAGCAGCACGTCGGTGCCGGCCACCCGCCACCGGCGCACCGGCTCGTTCACCACGGCGGCCACCCGCTCGCGCTCGCCCGTCCACAGCGACCCCGGGTCGGGGATGCCGTGCTCGACCACCATGACCGGCGCGGAGCCGTTGTCCCAGGTCAGGGCGTTGAACGGGGTGACATGGACCAGCGGGACGTAAA
>NCKG01000139.1:0-5742 GCA_002279095.1 Cellulomonas sp. 14-74-6 | reverse complement strand
GATTCGCACGCCGTGGCCCAGGCGGCAGGCGCCCACCTGCACGGCTTCCGCGATCGAGTCCAGCCCCGCCGCCTCGCCGGCGTGCACCGTCACCGGCAGCAGCCCGCCACGCAGCGCGCCGAACGCGGACGTCAGCCGTGAGGGCGGGAAGCCGGCCTCCGGCCCCGCGATGTCGAAGCCGACGACCCCGCGGTTCCGGTACGCGAGCGCCAGGGCCGCCACCTCGTCACCCCGGTCCGCCTGCCGCATGGCCGACAGCAGGGCACGCACCCGGATCGTCCGGCCCTGGGCCGCAGCCTCCTGCTCCCCCTCGGCGAACCCGGCGAGCACCGCGTCGAGCACCTGCTCGAGGCCCAGGCCGCCCAGCTGGTGCTGCTCGGGGGCGAACCGCTCCTCGGCGTACACCACACCGTCGGCGGCGAGGTCCAGCACCGCCTCGCGCGCGACCCGGTGCAGCGCCTCGGCGGTCTGGAGCACCGCCACGGTGTGGGCGAACGTCTCGAGGTACCGCTCCAACGACCCCGACCCGGCCGCCCGCACGAACCAGTCGCCGAGCTCGTCCGGGTGCGAGGTCGGTAGCGGGTGACCGGCGGCGTCCGCGAGGTCGACCACCGTGGCGGGCCGCAGACCACCGTCGAGGTGGTCGTGCAGCAGCACCTTCGGCAGGCCGGCCACCAGGTCCGTCAACGGTTGTGCCGGTGCTGGTGCTCGGGTCCCGTCCCGTCCGCCGCCGGTCGGTGCGGGCGGGACCGTCAAGGATCCGTCGGGGGCGTTGTCCGGTGCCACGGAGGGCTCCGGCAGGCTCGTCATGCGCTCACCGTAGTGTCGGCGGGACGGTGCCCGGGACCACTGCGCACGTGCTCTCAGATCTCGTCGGGCTCGTCGTCCGGACCGACCTCGATGTCCTGCTCGACGACGTCCGCCTCGGCGGCCGCGTCGTCACGGTCGGGCCGCGGGAAGCCGGGGGCGTACTCCTCCGCGTCGGGTTCCGGCTCGGCCTCGTCGGTCAGCCGTCGCGGGACCTCCGGGTCGACCGGCTCGAGGCCGGCGTCCCGCCAGGACTCCTGTCCGGGCACGGTGCTCATCGGTCCTCCTGGGGTCGACGCTGTCCACCTCCCATCCTGGTCCGACGCCGGGCCGCGCGCCAGCACCGGACCGCCCCGCTCTCGCGTCGGTCGCGGTGGCGCAGGCAGGTCCGCCACCGCCCGCGGCGCGCCTTAGTCGGCGACGCGCTCGAGGACCAGCGGGCCCCGCTCCGGAGCCGCGTCCGCGCTGATGCGGACGGCACCGACGAGCGCCTCGCGGGCCCGGTCGAACCGTTCCGGTGTGTCGGTGTGCAGGGTCATCAGCGGCTGACCGGCACGCACCCGGTCGCCTGGCTTGGCGTGCAGCTGCACACCGGCACCGGCCTGCACGGGGTCCTCCTTGCGGGCACGCCCGGCGCCGAGCCGCCAGGCGGCGATGCCGACGGCGTAGGCGTCCAGGGCCGTGAGCACCCCGTCGGTCTCCGCGAGCACCTGCTCCGTCTCGCGTGCGACCGGCAGCGTCGCGTCGGGGTCGCCGCCCTGCGCGGCGATCATCGACCGCCAGACGTCCATCGCGCGACCGTCGGCGAGCGCGGCCGCAGGGTCGGCGTCGGGACGCCCGGCGCCGGCGAGCATCTCCCGCGCCAGGGCGACGGTCAGCTCGACGACATCCGCCGGTCCGCCGCCGGCGAGCACCTCCACCGACTCGCGCACCTCGAGGGCGTTGCCCGCGGTGCGGCCCAGCGGCGTGGACATGTCCGTCAGCAACGCCACCGTGCGGACCCCCGCGTCGGTGCCCAGCGCCACCATCGTCTGCGCCAGCTCACGGGCCCGGTCGACGTCCTTCATGAACGCCCCGGAGCCGACCTTCACGTCGAGGACCAGCGAACCGGTGCCCTCGGCGATCTTCTTGCTCATGATCGAGCTGGCGATCAGCGGGATCGCCTCGACCGTGCCGGTGACGTCCCGCAGCGCGTAGAGCTTGCGGTCGGCCGGCGCGAGGCCGGAGCCGGCGGCGCAGATCACCGCGCCGACCTCCTCGAGCTGGCGGAGCATCTCGTCGTTGGACAGCGACGCCCGCCAGCCGGGGATCGACTCGAGCTTGTCGAGCGTGCCGCCCGTGTGACCCAGGCCGCGGCCGGACAGCTGCGGCACCGCCACGCCGAACACCGCCACCAGCGGTGCCAGCGGGAGCGTGATCTTGTCGCCGACGCCGCCCGTCGAGTGCTTGTCGGACGTCGGCCGGGAGAGGCCGGAGAAGTCCATCCGCTCGCCGCTGGCGATCATCGCGGCCGTCCAACGGGCGATCTCGGCACGGTCCATCCCGTTCAGCAGGATGGCCATGGCCAGGGCGGACATCTGCTCGTCGGCGACCACGCCGCGCGTGTAGGCGTCGAGCACCCAGTCGATCTGGGCGTCGGACAGCCGGTGCCGGTCACGCTTGGCGACGATGACGTCGACCGCGTCGAAGGCTTCGGTGCTCATCGCTGCTCCCCCGCTCGGGTGCCGAGGTCGGTCGGGCCGAACGCGTCCGGCAGCACCTCGCTCATCAGCCGGATCCCGGACACCGTCTCGACCAGCAGGTCGGGACCGCCGTGCTCGAACAGGAGCTGCCGGCACCGACCGCACGGCGCGAGCACCTGCCCGTCACCGGCCACGCAGGTGAACGCCACCAGCCGGCCGCCACCGGACACGTGCAGCCCCGACACCAGCGCGCACTCGGCGCACAGCGTCAAGCCGTACGACGCGTTCTCCACGTTGCAGCCGGTCACCACCCGCCCGTCGTCGACCAGCGCCGCGGCCCCCACCGGGAATCGCGAGTACGGCACGTACGCACGTCGGGACACCTCGCGGGCGGCCGAGCGCAGCTCGTCCCAGTCGATCGGCATGTCAGCCCTTCACGTACGGGACGCCGTCCGCGGCGGGCGCACGCACCCGGCCGACGAAGCCGGCCACGGCGAGCACCGTCAGCACGTAGGGCAGCATCAGCATGAACTGGCTCGGGACGGGCGTGCCGATCACGGACAGCACGGAGGCCAGCTTGGTGGCGAAGCCGAACAACAGGGCGGCACCCAGAGAGCCGAACGGCGTCCACCGGCCGAGGATCATCGCCGCCAGCGCGATGTAGCCACGGCCGCCGGACATGTCGTGCCCGAACTGACCGATGTACCCGATGGTGAGGAACGCGCCGCCGAAGCCGGCCGTGGCCGAGCCCATCACCACGTTGCGCCACCGCACCTTGTTCACCGGGATGCCGACGGTGTCGGCCGCCTCCGGGTGCTCACCGACGGCCCGCACGCGCAGGCCCCAGCGGGTGCGGAAGAGGCCGACGGTCAGCAGGGCGACGGCGACGTAGAGCGCGTACACGATCACCGTCTGCCGGAAGAGCACCGGGCCGAGCACCGGGATCTTCTCGAGCAGCGGGACGGCGATCGGCTGCATCAGCGGCGGGGTGTTCAGCCGGGCCGAGTTGGGCTTCAGCACCGCGGAGAACAGGAAGCTGGTCAGGCCCACCGCGAGCACGTTGAGCACCACGCCAACGATGATCTGGTTCACCGCGTAGCGCACCGTGAACAGCGCGAGCAGCAGCCCCAGCAGGTAGCCGGCGACCGGCGCCGCGAGCAGTCCCGCGTACACGTTGTGGGTCACCGACGCCACGACGGCGGCCGCGAAGGCGCCGACCAGAAGCTGCCCCTCGATCGCGATGTTCACCACGCCGGACCGCTCGCACAGCACACCGCCGAACGCACCGAACGCCAGCGGCACCGCGAGCAGCAGCGAGCCCTGCAGCAGGTCGACGAGCGACGTCTGCTTGCCGGCGACGGCCCAGACCAGGAAGCCGAACACCCACAGCACGCCGAACCCGGCCAGCAGCCACATCGGCGTGCGCCGACGCCGCACCGTCTGCGCGGCCGTGAACGCGGCGACGAGCAGGCACACCGCACCGATGACGATGTTGGTCGCCCGGGACGGTACGACAAGCGGCGCCAGCTGCACCGCGTCGGTGCGGAACGACAGGTCGAACCGGCTGCGCGCGCCGGATGGTGCCCCGACCCCGAAGGCGAGCAGGGCCAGCAGGCCGAGCGCGGCGGTGATGCCGGGCACCCGCCACGACACCTTCGGTGCGACGACCGCCCGCTCAGGGGCTGCCAGCGGCTGGGCCGGCGGGGTTGCGGTGACGGTGCTCATGCCAGGGCCCCCTCGACGTCGGCGCGAGGCGCCGGCAGACGGAAGATCGTGCGGACCAGACCAGGTGCTGCGATGAACAGCACGACGAGCGCCTGGAGCACCAGGACGATGTCGATCGGCGTGCCCGTGACGACCTCCATGAAGCGGCCGCCGGCGGACAGGCCGCCGTACAGCAGTCCCGCCGCGACGATGCCACCGGGCTTGGAGCGGCCGAGCAGGGCGACCGTGATGGCGTCGAACCCGATGGTGCCGGCGATGCCATCCGTCAGGTACTTGCTCGTGCCGAGCAGCTGCACCGCCCCCGAGAGGCCGGCCAGCGCCCCGGACGTCAGCATCACGTACGCCGTCATGCGCGCCACGCTGATGCCGGCGGTGCGCGACGCGTGCGGGTTGGCGCCGACCGCGCGGAACTGGAAGCCCAGGCGGGAGCGGGACATCAGCCACCAGACGAACAGCGCCGACAGCAGCGCGAGGACAAAGCCCCAGGTGGCCCGGTACTGCGAACCGAAGAGCAGGGGCAGCTGGGCGGCGGGTAGGACCGTCTGCGACTTCGGCTCCTGCGAGCCTGGCACGCGGAAGGCCGACGTCGTCAGCAGCCAGGCCAGCAGGAACGACGCGACGTAGTTGAGCATGATCGTGACGATCACCTCGTGGGCTCCGGTCCTGGCCTTGAGCAGACCGGCGATGCCGCCCCACACCGCACCGGCCAGGACGCCGACGACGAGGGCGAGCAGCAGGGCGATCACCGGCGGCAGGTGGAAGGTGAAGCCGACGTAGCCGGAGACGACCGCGCCGATGATCACCTGCCCCTGGGCACCGATGTTGAACAGACCGGCACGGAAGGCCACCGCCACCGCGAGCGCCGCGATGATCAGCGGCGTGGAGGTGGTGATCGTCTCGGTGAGGGGCCGGACCGCCTTCAGGACCGTGGTGGCCTGGTAGTCGAGCACGGCGCCCCGGAACAGGGCGGCGTAGGCCGCGCTGACCGAGTGCCATGCGGCGGAGAGCAGGTCGCTCGGCCTGGCGAAGAAGTAGCCGGCGGCGGCGGTGACCTTCTTGTCGACCGCGGCGATCAGGATGCCGCCGATCACCAGCGCCAGGACGAACGCCAGGACGGTGGTCAGCACCTCGCCGCTCGAGACGCGTCGCAACCACGACGACGCCCGCTCCTCGCTCGACGGCTCCGGCGGCGCGGCAGGCGGCGCCGCAGCCCGGTCGGGAACCAGCTCGTCGGTCACGGGACCTCACCCTCCTCGGGCCCGGCGGCGGCCGCCGCGGACGGGTCCTGCTCGATCAGCGTCTCTGTGGTGGGGTGCTCGGCGGCATGGCGCTGCGCCTCCTCGTACGGCACGCCGGCCATCATCAGGCCGAGCACGTCGCGTGGGGTGTCGCCCGGGACGATGCCGACGATCCGACCGCGGAACATCACGGCGACGCGGTCGGCCAGCGCGCTGACCTCGTCGAGCTCGGTGGAGACGATCAGCACCGGGGTGCCGTTGTCCCGCTCGGCGACGATCCGCCGGTGCAG